>NZ_JBZXEA010000004.1:0-127456 GCF_058725345.1 Pseudomonas sp. DW-iso17
GAATATCAGCCAAAAGTTGGTTGAGGGTTGCCCCTCAACCATAGAATCTCCCACATTAGTTCGCATTGCGTTCGCTGTAATGGTCGGTATTGCCCCTCAGATCCGGAAGCTGCCCACCAATTGCTTCAAACGCGAGGCCTGTTGTTCCAGGTCCGAGCAGGCGCGCAGGGTCGATTGCAGGTTTTCCACCCCTTCCTGGTTGAGGGTGTTGATCTCGGTGATGTCCATATTGATCGACTCCACCACCGAGGTCTGTTCTTCAGTGGCGGTGGCGACCGACTGGTTCATACCGTCGATCTCGCCAATGCGCTGGGTCACGCTGTTCAGGCGCTCGCCGGCCAGGTTGGCGATTTCCACGCTGTCCAGGCTGTGGCGTTGGCTTTCGCTCATGGTAGTCACCGAGTCCCGGGCGCCCACCTGTAGCTCTTCGATCATCGTCTGCACCTGTTGCGCCGACTCCTGAGTGCGATGAGCGAGGTTGCGCACTTCATCGGCCACGACCGCAAAGCCACGCCCGGCTTCCCCGGCGCGCGCCGCTTCGATCGCCGCATTGAGCGCCAGCAGATTGGTTTGCTGGGAAATGCTGGTGATCACCTCAAGAATCTGGCCGATATTCACCGTTTTGCTGTTAAGTGCTTCGATATTGGTGCTTGAGGTGCTGATCATGCTGGATAACTGCGTCATCGCCTTGATATTGCGTTCAACCACCTGCTGGCCGTCTTCGGCCAAGTGCCTGGCATCGCTGGCCTGACTGGAGGCTTGGGCGGCGTTGCGTGCGATCTCCTGGGCCGCGGCCCCCAGTTGGTTGATGGCGGCGGCGACGCTGTTAGTGCGGTTGGCCTGTTCGTCGGAGTTGACCATCGACGAGTTGGAGGCGCTGACCACCCGCAGGGCCACTTCATTGACGTGCTCGGTGGCTGAAGACACTTCGCGAATCGAGGTATGAATGCGCTCGACGAAGCGGTTGAAAGCATTGCCCAGGGTGCCGAATTCATCATTGTTCTGGATGGTCAGGCGGCGGGTCAGGTCGCCTTCACCGTCGGCAATGTCTTGCATGGCGCGGGTCATCAAGTGCAAAGGTTGCAGCAAGACGCGGATCAGCATGCCGAGCAGGGCGATGATGATCACCACCGCGATGATCGTTGCGATCACCGCCGAGGTGCGAAACTCACTGAGCATGGCGAAAGACTTGTCTTTATCCACCGAAACGCCCAGGTACCAGTTTACCGAGGGCAGGCCCTTGATCGGTGTAAACGTCACGATATTGGTCTTGCCGTTGGCTTGCACTTCGCTGAAATCGCCGCTGATCTTCGGCGTGTCTTTTGGATAAACGTCCGCCAGGGTCTTCATCACCAGGGCTTTATCCGGGTGCACCAGCACTTTGCCGTCGGCGCTGACCAGGAACGCATAACCCATGCCGCCAAAATCCAGCGCGCCGATGTTGTCCACCAGGGTCTGCAGGCTCAGGTCGCCGCCGACTACGCCGATGCTCTGGCCACCCTTGGCGCTGGGCGTGGCGACAGAAATGATCAGTTGCCCGGTCGCCGCGTCGATATAGGGTTCGGTCAGGGTTGAACCGTTGCTGGCCTGGGCGCCCTTGTACCAGGGGCGAACACGCGGATCGAAGCCGTCGGGCATCTTGGTGTCAGGACGAATGGTGAAGGTGCCCTGGCTGTCACCGACGTAGGTGGCCATGAATGACGAGGTCAGCGCTTTCTGTTCCAGCAGGCTGGCGACCACGCTTTGTTCAGGGTTGATGGCGATGTTCTGTGCGGCGTTTTCCACCAGGGCGATACGCCCGGTGAGCCAGGTCTGGATGTTGCTGGCGGTGACGTCGCCCATCTCATGCAGGTAGTTATTGAGGTCGTCACGAATCGCGTTGCGCTGCAGGTAGTCGTTGTAGAGGGTAAACAACGCGAAAGCGGCGATGACGATAAGGGAGGCTGCAAGCAGGATCTTGTGGCTGAAGCGCAGATTTTTGTTCATGGCTTGAAGGGTCCGCTAAGGTCTTAATATCCGAGGCGCATCCTATGCGGGAGGCGCAAAATGGCAGCGTCAAAAAAGGTGTGGTATTTCTGGTGATAGCTCCGTTGGTCCATATCGGAATTATCTGACCGTTTTTTAGTCTTTGTCGGGCTTACATCCGTCTATATCGACCTCGCGGCACTAAAGATTAACCATAGGTGACGAAATGCCTGACTCCACACAACTGCTTATTGGTGCTGGCCTTGACGGCCTGCCCATCGCCCAGTCCATGCGCCTGGCCAACCGTCATGGGTTGATCGCTGGCGCCACGGGCACCGGCAAGACCGTCACCTTGCAGCGCCTGGCGGAAGCCTTCAGTGATGCGGGTGTGGCGGTGTTCGCTGCCGACATCAAAGGCGACCTCTGCGGCCTGGGCGCCGCCGCCAACCCCCAGGGCAAAGTGGCCGAGCGCATCGCCGGTATGCCCTTCCTTAATTACACGGCCCAGGCGTACCCGGTAACCCTGTGGGATATCCACGGCCAATCCGGTCATCCGTTGCGCACCACCATCAGTGAAATGGGCCCGCTCTTGCTCGGCAGCCTGTTGGAGCTCACCGACAGCCAGCAATCGGCGCTCTATGCGGCGTTCAAAGTGGCCGACCGCGAAGGCCTGTTGCTGCTGGACCTCAAGGACCTCAAGGCACTGCTCAATCACCTGCGCTATCACCCGGAACTACTGGGCGAAGACGCCGCCTTGATGACCACCGGTTCCAGCCAGGCCTTGTTGCGGCGTCTGGCAGTGCTGGAGCAGCAGGGCGCCGAAGCCCTGTTTGGCGAGCCGGCCCTGCAATTGGAGGATATTTTGCAGCCCGCCAGTGATGGGCGTGGGCGCATCCACCTGCTGGACGCCAGCCGCTTGGTGCATGAAGCGCCGAAGGTCTACGCGACCTTCCTGTTGTGGCTGCTGGCAGAGTTGTTCGAACAATTGCCGGAACGCGGCGATGCCGACAAACCGTTGCTGGCGTTGTTTTTCGATGAAGCGCACTTGTTGTTCGCCGATACGCCAAAAGCCTTGCAGGAGCGCCTGGAGCAGGTAGTGCGCCTGATCCGGTCCAAAGGCGTCGGCGTGTATTTCGTCACGCAATCGCCGGGCGACTTGCCGGATACGGTGCTGGCGCAACTGGGCCTGCGCATCCAGCACGGTTTGCGCGCGTTCACTGCCAAAGAACAGAAGTCCCTGCGAGCGGTGGCGGACGGTTTTCGTCCCAACCCGACATTCGATACCTTGTCGGTGCTTACAGAGTTGGGCACTGGTGAGGCCTTGGTGGGAACTTTGCAGGAAAAGGGCACGCCGGAAGTCGTCCAGCGCGTACTGGTTGCTCCTCCGCAATCGCGGATCGGGCCGCTCACCGAAGCCGAACGTAAAGCGTTGGTTGCCAGTTCGCCGCTGTTGGGGCGCTATGACAAGCCGGTGGATCGTGAGTCTGCCTATGAAGTGCTGATGGCCCGCAAGGAGCTTGGGCCTGCCGAGCAGGCTGCTCCGGCCGCCGAAGAGCCGAGCTTTACCGACAGGGCCGGTGCCTTCCTGGGGACCACGGCGGGCAAGGCGTTGAAGTCAGCCATGCAGCAGGCCGCCAATCAGATGGGGCGCCAGTTGGTGCGTGGTCTGCTGGGTTCGTTATTGGGCGGCAGCAAACGCAAATAACGTTTCAGGCTTTGGGCCGGGCATGGGCGGCCAGCCGTTCCAGGGCGGCGCGCAAGCCCGGGTCGTTGATCCCTTCGGCGGTGGCCTGAAGGGTTTCGGCGGCCGTTTCCGACAGGTCCATGGTATGCCCCACTGCGCCTTGCGGCACGGTGGGTGGCTGTACCTTGAACTGAATGCGCGTCAAGCCGGCGAATTCTTCAAACGCCATCAACTGGCGCTGCAAGCGTTTTTGCTGATAACGCAAGCGCGTGGCCCAATGACCATCGGTGACAATTAATAGCAGATTGCCTTCTCGCCAGGACGCCACATGACAGTGCTCACGTGCGGCAGGTTGCAGCTGGCTTTCCAGCAGGCGTTGCAAATGGCCCAGGCGTTTGGCATGGCCAAAGATGGCTTTCAACGGCTTGGCTTCGCGAAGCAACACGCCGGGCGCGCGGGCTGTAAGAGGGCGAAATGCCATGTTTAGACACCTTAGGTAACAGAGCGGTTATCTTAACAGAAAGCGCCGGTACACCCCGCGGCCGTGCCTCGGCTGGGCTTTGCCCATGAAATCAATAAGTAACTTCTGCGCTCCATGGGTTGAAGTTCGCGCAAAAGCCCTTATTTTAAACAGGCCCTCTCACAGCGCCGTGCCTGCCTCGGGGAACAACGCCACTTTCCTCACCCACGATTCCGGGTAGAATGCGCGTTCGCAATGCGGCCGTGAGGGCTGCTCGGGCCACTCACGGTGCGCCCTCCATCCCTATGTGTGGAAGAACCTGCCGATATGTTTGCGCCTTTGTTAAAGAAACTTTTTGGAAGCAAGAATGAGCGCGAAGTCAAACGCATGCTCAAGACGGTGCAGCTGGTCAATGCCTTCGAAGAGCAGATGGTTGCTCTGTCGGACGAGCAATTGCGCGCCAAGACCCAAGAGTTCAAGGCCCGCATAGCCAAAGGTGAAACCCTCGACAAGCTGCTGCCCGAAGCCTTTGCGGTCGCCCGTGAAGCCGGTAAGCGCGTCATGGGCATGCGCCACTTCGACGTCCAGTTGATCGGCGGCATGACCTTGCATGAAGGCATGATTGCCGAAATGCGCACCGGTGAAGGCAAGACCCTGGTGGCAACCCTGGGCGTTTACCTCAACGCACTGTCCGGCAAGGGCGTGCACGTTGTGACGGTGAACGACTACCTGGCTCGCCGGGACGCCAACTGGATGCGCCCGCTGTATGAATTCCTCGGCCTGACCGTCGGCGTGGTAACGCCGTTCCAGCCGCCGGAAGAGAAGCGCGCCGCGTACGCCTGCGACATCACCTACGGTACCAACAACGAATTCGGTTTCGACTACCTGCGCGACAACATGGCGTTCAGCATGGATGAAAAATTCCAGCGTGAACTCAACTTTGCCGTGATCGACGAAGTCGACTCCATCCTCATCGACGAAGCCCGTACCCCGCTGATCATCTCCGGCCAGGCCGAAGACAGCTCGCGCCTGTACACCGAGATCAACAAGTTGATCCCGCGTCTTGAGCAGCACATCGAGGAGGTGGAAGGCGTGGTGACCAAAGAAGGTCACTTCACCATCGACGAGAAGACCCGCCAGGTCGAACTCAACGAAGCCGGTCACCAGTTTGTCGAAGAGATGCTGACCCAGATCGGCGAATTGGCCGAAGGTGAAAGCCTGTACTCGGCGCACAACCTGGGCCTGTTGACCCACGTGTACGCTGGCCTGCGCGCCCACAAGCTGTTCCACCGCAACGTCGAGTACATCGTGCAGGACGGCCAGGTGGTACTGGTTGACGAGCACACCGGTCGTACCATGCCCGGTCGTCGTCTGTCCGAAGGCCTGCACCAGGCCATCGAAGCCAAGGAACACCTCAACATCCAGGCCGAAAGCCAGACGTTGGCGTCCACCACTTTCCAGAACTACTTCCGTCTGTACAACAAGCTGTCCGGCATGACCGGTACGGCCGACACCGAAGCGTTCGAATTCCACCAGATCTACAACCTGGCCGTGATGGTCATTCCTCCGAACAAACCGTTGGCGCGTAAAGACTACAACGACCTGGTGTTCCTGACCGCCGAAGAGAAATACGCGGCGATCATCAATGACATCAAGGATGGCATGGCCAAGGGCCGTCCGATCCTGGTGGGTACCGCCACCATCGAGACCTCCGAGCACGTGTCCAACCTGCTCAACAAGGAAGGTATCGAGCACAAGGTACTGAACGCCAAGTTCCACGAAAAAGAAGCCGAGATCATCGCCCAGGCCGGTCGCCCAGGCGCATTGACCATCGCCACCAACATGGCCGGTCGTGGTACCGACATCCTGCTGGGCGGCAACTGGGAAGTGGAAGTGGCCTCGCTCGACAACCCGACGCCTGAGCAGATCGCCCAGATCAAGGCCGACTGGCAGAAGCGTCACCAGGCTGTGCTGGAATCCGGTGGCTTGCAGGTGATCGCGTCCGAGCGTCACGAATCGCGCCGTATCGACAACCAGCTGCGTGGCCGTGCCGGTCGCCAGGGTGACGCCGGTTCCAGCCGTTTCTACCTGTCGCTGGAAGACAGCCTGATGCGTATCTTCGCGTCGGACCGGGTGAAGAACTTCATGAAAGCCCTGGGCATGCAGTCCGGTGAAGCGATCGAGCACCGCATGGTGACCAACGCCATCGAGAAGGCCCAGCGAAAAGTAGAAGGCCGTAACTTCGACATTCGCAAGCAATTGCTTGAGTTCGACGACGTCAACAACGAACAGCGTAAAGTGATTTATCACATGCGTAACACGTTGCTGGCCGCCGACAATATTGGCGAGACCATCGCTGATTTCCGTCAGGACGTGCTCAACGCCACTGTCAGCGCCCACATCCCGCCACAGTCCCTGCCTGAGCAGTGGGATGTTGCCGGCCTAGAAGCGGCATTGAAGAGCGACTTCGGTGTGGACTTGCCGGTTCAGCAATGGCTGGACGAAGACGACCACCTGTACGAAGAAACCCTGCGCGAAAAACTGATGGCCGAGCTGCTGGCGGCGTACAACGAGAAAGAAGAGCAAGCGAGTGCCGAAGCACTGCGCACCTTCGAAAAACAGATCGTATTGCGCGTGCTGGATGACCTGTGGAAAGACCACCTGTCGACCATGGACCACCTGCGTCACGGTATCCACCTGCGTGGCTACGCCCAGAAGAACCCGAAGCAGGAGTACAAGCGCGAGTCGTTCACGCTGTTCTCCGAATTGCTGGATTCGATCAAGCGCGATTCGATCCGCGTGCTGTCCCACGTTCAAGTGCGTCGCGAAGACCCGATCGAGGAAGAAGCACGCCTGCGTCAGGAAGCCGAAGCACTGGCGGCGCGCATGCAGTTCCAGCACGACGAAGCGCCGGGCCTGGATGAGCCTGAAGCATTGGGTGAAGAGGTCGATGTGGCCCTGGCCCAGACCCCGGTTCGCAATGACCAGAAGCTGGGCCGCAACGAGCTGTGCTACTGCGGTTCGGGCAAGAAATTCAAACACTGCCACGGCCAGATCGAATAAGATTTTCGCCTGACGCTGCAACACCCCGCGCCGCGACCGGCCTTTGCCGTCGCGGCGTTTTGCCATTAATTCCCACCGTCGATAGCGACGGCACAGACATCACCTATTTTTAAGGAGCGCATTCATGGCTGTTGGTCTTGGTCCTTTGCCCACGTTGCACCCGGTTGCCGGTTTTGAACTCGGTATCGCTTCGGCGGGCATCAAGCGCCCGGGGCGCAAGGACGTGGTGGTGATGCGCTGTGCTGAAGGCTCGACCGTAGCGGGCGTGTTCACCCTCAACGCCTTCTGCGCCGCGCCGGTGATTCTGGCCAAGCAGCGCGTGGCCGGGTCGATTCGCTACCTGCTGACCAATACCGGCAACGCCAACGCGGGCACCGGCGAGCCCGGCCTGGTGGCGGCGGCGCGCACCTGCGCCAAGCTGGCCCAGTTGACCGGCGTCGATGCCAGCCAGGTGTTGCCGTACTCCACCGGTGTGATCGGTGAGCCGCTGCCGGTGGAAAAAATCGAAGGCGCCCTGCAAGCCGCGCTCGATGATCTGTCTGTGGATAACTGGGCGGCTGCGGCCACTGGCATCATGACCACCGACACCTTGCCCAAAGGCGCGAGCCGCCAGTTCGTGTATGAGGGCGTGACCATCACCGTCACCGGTATCAGCAAAGGCGCAGGCATGATCCGCCCGAACATGGCCACCATGCTCGGCTATATCGCCACCGACGCCAAAGTTTCCCGTGATGTGCTGCAACGCCTGATGCTGGACGGCGCCAACAAGTCGTTCAATCGCATCACCATCGACGGTGACACCTCCACCAACGACTGCTGCATGCTGATCGCCACCGGCCAGGCCAACCTGCCGGAAATCACCTCCACCGAAGGCCCGTTGTTTGCGGCGTTGAAACAGGCGGTGTTCGAAGTGTGCATGGACGTGGCCCAGGCCATCGTGCGTGACGGCGAGGGCGCGACCAAGTTCGTCACGGTTGAAGTCAACGGCGGCGGCAACCATCAGGAATGCCTGGATGTGGGCTACACCGTGGCGCACTCGCCGCTGATCAAGACCGCGCTGTTTGCTTCTGACCCGAACTGGGGCCGTATCCTCGCGGCTGTCGGCCGTGCCGGCGTGCCGGACCTGGACGTGAGCAAAATCGACGTGTTCCTGGGTGACGTGTGCATCGCCAGCCGTGGCGCCCGCGCCGAAACCTACACCGAAGCCCAGGGCTCGGCGGTGATGCAGCAGGAAGAAATCACCATCCGTATCGAACTGGGTCGTGGTGACTGCAGCGAAACCATCTGGACCACCGACCTGTCCCACGAGTACGTGAAGATCAACGCGGAATACCGTACCTGATACCAAGAGGAAACTGGCGGTGAAACGAGTACATGTAGCAGCAGCGGTGATCCGCGGTGTCGATGGCAGGATCCTGCTGGCGCGCCGTGCCGATACTCAGCATCAAGGCGGCCTCTGGGAATTTCCCGGCGGCAAGGTGGAGGCTGATGAGTCGGTTGCCACGGCCTTGTCCCGTGAATTGCAGGAAGAGCTGGGCATCCAGGTCACCACGGCGCGGCCGCTGATCAAGGTGCAACATGACTATCCGGACAAGCAGGTATTGCTGGATGTCTGGGAAGTCTCGGCTTTTACCGGCGAGCCCCATGGCGCTGAAGGGCAGCCGTTGGCGTGGGTGGCACCGCGGGACCTGGTCAACTATGAATTTCCGGCGGCGAATGCGCCGATTGTCGCCGCGGCACGCTTGCCCGCCGAATATCTGATCACCCCTGGCGAGCTGGAAACCCCGACGCTGTTGCGCGGTATCCAGAAGGCTATTGCCGGTGGCATCAAGCTGGTTCAACTGCGTGCCCCTAACGGTTACGACCCCAAATACCGCGACCTGGCGGTAGATGCGGTGGGCCTGTGCGCCGGCAAGGCGCAACTGATGCTCAAGGGGCCGTTCGAGTGGCTGGGGGATTTCCCTGCTGCGGGATGGCATATGACCTCGGCGCAGTTGCGCAAATACGCGAGCAAGGGCCGGCCGCTGCCCAAAGACCGCTGGTTGGCGGCGTCTTGCCACAACGCGGAAGAACTGGCGCTGGCAGAGTTGATGGACGTGGATTTTGTCACGCTGTCGCCGGTGCAGCCGACTCAGACCCATCCGGATGCGCAGCCGTTGGGTTGGGAACAGGCGGCTGAGTTGATCGCCGGGTTCAGCAAGCCGGTGTTTCTGTTGGGCGGGGTTGGGCCGGCGCAGCGGGAGCAAGCTTGGGAGGCTGGTGCGCAAGGTGTGGCAGGTATTCGGGCGTTCTGGCCGCAGGTGTGATGAGCGTTCCCACGCTCTGCTGATCGTGCTGATCGTTCCCACGCTCTGCGTGGGAATGCCTCCTGCGACGCTCTGCGTCACGCTTTGGGACGCGGAGCGTCCGTTGATGCATTCCCACGCAAAGCGTGGGAACGATCTGCTCAGTGTGGCTTGGCCGCCGCCTGCCACAACACTTCCGCAACACCTTGGCGTTTGGCAATCACCCTGGCCGCCACAAACAGCAAATCCGACAACCGATTGATGTACGCCAACCCCACACCCTCCAACGGTTCCACCGCATTCAGGTGCTGACAACGGCGTTCGGCGCTGCGCGCCAGGCTGCGGCACACATGGGCTTGAGCGATCAACGCTGAACCGCCAGGCAGGATGAAATTCTCCAGCGGCCCGACTTCCTCGTTCCAGCGATCAATCGCAGCCTCCAGCCGATCCACTTCCGCCGCATTCAACGCCTTGTACACAGGCATGGCCAGCTCACCGCCCAAGTCAAACAGACGGTGCTGGCAAGGCGTGAGCACTTCAATCACATCCTTCAACCCCGGATGCTTGCCGCTTTGTTCTTCAAGGTTAGCCAACAGCAGGCCGAGTTGGCTGTTCAGCGTATCCACCTCGCCAATCGCTTCCACGCGTGGATGGTCCTTGGGCACGCGGCGGCCGTCGCCGAGGCCGGTCTCGCCTTTGTCGCCGGTACGGGTGTAGATCTTCGACAGGCGAAAGCCCATGGTCAGTGCTCCAGTTGGGTAAGTTCAGTGGGGGGCAATTGGCTGCCGGCCAAAGGCAGGCGCAAGGTAAAGCAGGTGCCCTGGCCCAGGGTGGAATGCACTTCCATCTGGCCCTTGTGGTTGTTGGTGATGATGAAATACGACACTGACAGCCCAAGCCCGGTACCTTGGCCGATTTCCTTGGTGGTAAAGAACGGTTCGAACGTGCGTTTGCGCACGTTTTCGCTCATGCCGATGCCGTTGTCTTCCACCTGGATTTCCGCCCACGGCGGGTTGAGGCGGGTGCGCAGGATGATGCGCCCCGGCTCGCTGTCGTCCTCGCGCAGGTGAATGGCCTGGGCAGCGTTTTTCAGCAAGTTGAGCAGCACTTGCTCCAGCTCGTTGGCGGTGCCGGGCACCTGGCCCAGTTGCGGATCGAACTGGCGGATGATCGCCTGGCCCTTGAAATCGAAACCGATGGTCAGGTCAAAGTCGTTACCGGCGATTTCCACGGCCTGGTCGATCAGCGCCGGCAAATCGCAGGGCGCCATCTGGCGATTGCTGCGGCGGCTGAAGCTGAGCATGTGGGTAACGATTTTCGCGGCACGCGCCCCGGCCTGCTGAATGCCGTCGAGCAGTTGCGGGACTTCGCGGCCTTGCAGGTATCGGTTGACCGTCTCCAGCTCGATGCCCACCTGTTCGGCAAGTTCAAGGTTCTTGGGCAGCTCGGGGGACAGGCGCCGCCGAATGTTCTGCACGTTATGCAGGATCGCGCCCAACGGGTTGTTGATCTCATGGGCC
The DNA here is from genome assembly GCF_058725345.1 of Pseudomonas sp. DW-iso17. Taxonomy (NCBI): domain Bacteria; kingdom Pseudomonadati; phylum Pseudomonadota; class Gammaproteobacteria; order Pseudomonadales; family Pseudomonadaceae; genus Pseudomonas; species Pseudomonas sp. DW-iso17. The sequence goes on from NZ_JBZXEA010000004.1 coordinate 10,978, forward strand.
ATACCTGCGGCCAGGCCGCCCACGGAGAGCATTTTTTCCGATTGCACCATCATTTCTTCCAGGGACAGGCGCTGGGTGATGTCGTCGATTCGGATCACCACACCGCGCCCGGCGCCGCCCATCAACGGGTAGAACGTCAGCGCATAATGCTTGGGCTCGTCGTCCTTGATCCAGGTGACCCGTTCTATCCGCTCCACTGTGTGCTGCTCCACGGTGGCCTTGATCTGTGGCAGGTACGGCTTGAGCGGCTGGAAGGCCAGGAACACCGGCTGGTTCAGGGCTTCGTCCAGACGCGTACCGGAGAGGGCGGTAGCTTCCTGGTTCCACTGGGTGACATAGAGTTGTTCGTCCAGGGCGATCAGCGCCGAGGGCATCGAGTCAATGATGCTGTTCAGGTAGTTCTGGAAGCCCGTGAGCTTTTTCTCGATCTTGCTGCGTACCTGGACTTCCAGTTCCAGCTTGCGGTTGGTATGCCGGGTTTCTTCGGCCAAACCCTGGGCCTGGTCATACGCGGCCTGAGAGTCGTCGCGCGCGCGTTTGAGCTGCTGCTCGCGAGCTTCGATGCGCGACAACATGGTGTTGAACGCTTCGGCCAGGCTGCCGATTTCATCACGGTTGCCACGCCCGGCGCGTAAAGCGTAGTTCTCCTCGCGGGTCACCTGGCGGGACAGTTCTTCAAGTTCATGAATCGGTCGTGTGATCAGGCGTTTTATTTGCCGGGCGATGACCAGCCACAACAACACACTGAAAATCAGGATGCCCAGGCTGGCGGTCAGCGTGCCGGTATAGAACGCCACCGGCAGCTCACTGCTGGCCACCAGCAACAAATGCCCCGAAGGCTGAGTGCCACGGGGCAGGGTGATGATCTGGTTGCTGCGAAATTCGGTGAGGCGCCACGCTTCGATATGCCGGTAGTGGTCCGGCAGGTGCAGGCGGTCGCCGTGCTGCATCTGCGCCAGGCGGTTGCCTTCGCCGTCGTACAGCGCGGCGGCGCGCAACGGTGAATAGCTGGTCAATTCATTGAGCAGCGCCTCGGCCTTGGTCGGGGACTCAAGCGCCTCGGCGGCGAGCGAGGGGTTGGACACCAGTCGACCAATAGCCTGCAAGGCCTGGGGGGCCATGCTTTCCTGGGAGATCCAGTAGGCGGCGCTGATAAACGTCAGGTTGGCCACCAGCAATACGGTGGTGAGAAGCACCAGCAGGGCCGCCAGCAGTTTTTGTCCTACTGGTAGATTTTCAAGACGCTGGCGCAGTGGCATCAGAGTTTTCCCAGGTGATAGACAGGTAGGCAGGGTAGCGCGTGCCTCAGTCGCTGGCCAATCCGCGTGCAAGCAGATGCGCCACCAACCGCGTGTGTACCTGTTGCAGGTGCGGCGCTGCCAACTGATGGCGGGCCGCGGCCTGGCAAGCGTAGCCCAGCAGGTAACTGATCTCGGTGCGTCGGGCGTTGGCGACGTCCTGGTACATGGAGGAATAATTGGCGGCGGTGGCCTGGATCACCCGCTCGACTTCGCTGTGCAAGTCCTGTGCAGCCGCAGGCTGGCCACAGCGCTCCAGCAGTTCGGCCAGTTCGGCGCAGAGCGTGGCGACCTCGCAGTGGTGGGCGCTCAAACCGCCGTTGCGGCAGTGGTACAACACGGTCAGTGGGTTGATGGCGCAATTGAGCGCGAGCTTGCGCCACAGGCGCGTCAGGATATCGGTGGCCCATTCATGGGGGATGCCTGCCGCTTGCAAATCATCCAGCCACAGCGGCGGGGTGGGATGGCTCGCGTCCCCCAGCCAGGTGTAGCCATGGCCGGCAAATACCACCCGCCAATCGCCATCGCGAAATGCGCCCTCGGTGCTGGAGGCAAAGATGCAGCGCGCCGACGGCCATTGCGCAGCCACGGCGTCCTGGCTGCCGAGGCCGTTTTGCAGCAGGATCAATTCGGCGTCCGGCGCCAGTCGATGCTGCAACTGTGCGATGGCGCTTTGAGCGTCGTAGGCTTTGCACGCTACCAGCAGACGCCGAATCGGCTCCGAGCTATCAGGCGTTTCGCCGATGACCGGATAAGTCTGTTCCACGCCGTGCTCCACCAGGGTCAGCCCTTTGCCTGCGCGATAGCTGGCCAGGCGCGCCTGGTTACGCAGGATCAGCCTGACGGGCACCCCCGCGCGTGCCAGCCGCGTGGCCCAGAGGGTGCCCAGGCTGCCAGCGCCAAGAATATGCCAGGGGGTCGACATCAGTGTGTACTCCATAAGGTCGCCAGCGGTGAACGGGGCGAAAGAACCGCTATAATGCCCCGGCATTTTAGCTCGGGCGCGCTCCATCTCTACTGAGCCCGCCCCTTATATTGGAGAAATCACATGCCTTCGTTCGACGTGGTATCTGAACTGGACAAACACGAAGTCACCAACGCCGTCGAGAACGCCGTCAAGGAACTGGACCGTCGCTATGACTTGAAAGGCAAGGGCAGCTTCGAATTTAAGGAAAAGGAACTGACCGTCAACCTGACCGCTGAAGCCGATTTCCAGCTGGAAGCGATGATCGAGATCCTCAAGCTGGCCCTGGTCAAGCGCAAGATCGACGTGCAATGTCTGGAAGTCAAAGATGCCTACGCCTCCGGCAAGCTGATGAAGCAGGAAGCCGTGCTCAAGGAAGGCATCGACAAAGAGCTGGCCAAGAAGATCGTGGCGCATATCAAGGACGCCAAGCTCAAAGTCCAGGCCGCCATCCAGGGCGAGCAGGTTCGCGTCACCGGCAAGAAGCGTGATGACCTGCAAGAGGCTATCGCAGCTCTGCGCGCCAAGACTTTCGACATGCCGCTGCAGTTCAATAACTTCCGCGACTGATGGCACTTTGGGGAACCTGTGGGCACTTTTGACGTCCCACGCCCCAGCATCAGTGCCTACAATTGAGCCCTTCGGGGCTCAATTGCGTTTTCAGGCAGTCAATACAGCCTTATCGCCGCACAACAGGAGAAAGTAGATGGATTTGAACGCTGAAATGGATCACCTGATCAAGACCTCCCAGTCTTGGCTCCCCATGATCATGGAATACGGCAGCCGCGTATTGCTGGCGTTGGTCACCCTGGCCATCGGCTGGTGGCTGATCAACGTCTTGACTCACCGCGTGGGCCGTCTGCTGGCCATGCGTAACGCAGACTTGGCACTGCAACACTTCATCACCAGCCTTGCGAACATCGCGCTCAAAGTCATGCTGGTGGTCAACGTGGCCTCGATGATCGGTGTGGCAACCACCTCGTTCGTTGCGGCGATCGGTGCCGCTACCCTGGCTATCGGCCTGGCCTTGCAAGGCAGCCTGGCGAACTTTGCCGGCGGCGTGTTGATTCTGTTGTTCCGCCCGTTCCGTATCGGTGACTGGATCGAAGCCCAGGGTACCTCGGGTACCGTCGACAGCATCCAGATCTTCCACACGGTGCTGCGTACCGGCGACAACAAGACGGTGATCATTCCCAACGGCAGCCTGTCCAACGGCCTTATCACCAACACCAACCGCCAGCCGACCCGCAAGGTCGTGTTTGACGTGGGTGTGGACTATGAGGCGGACCTGCAAAAGGCCCGTGAAGTATTGCTGGCTCTGGCCGAAGACCCGCGTGTACTGAAGGACCCTGCCGCCGTGGCGGTGGTGTCGACCTTGGGCGACAGTTCCATCACCGTCTCCCTGCGTTGCTGGACCAACACTCCGGATTATTGGGACGTGATGTTTATGCTCAATGAACTGGCGCGTGACCGTTTGAAAGCGGCCGGGATTGATATTCCGTTTCCGCAACGGGTTATTCGGGTGATGCAGGAAAGTGCGCCGAAGTAACTTGGCGCGATGCTATCGAAGTTGGCCGAAAGGTCAGCTTTGAAAAAACTAGTTACTTAGCTTGCTAGTTGTTTTGTTGGTTGAAGTAAAACTGCAATAAAAAAGCCGCTCCCTGTTTAAACAGAGGAGCGGCTTTTTGTTTAAGGCCGAGGCCTCAAGTCATCGTTGTAATTGAACCGGCAATTACAAGATGTTCAGCGGGTAGTTGGCGATCAGACGCAGCTCGTCGATCGACGGCGAACCGTAGTACACGCCATCACCGGAACGGTAAGTCGCTTGACGCAGGCGCAGGCTCAGGTTTTTCGCCGGGCCGCTCTGGATCACGTACTTGGCTTCGATGTCGCGTTCCCACTCTTTGCCGTTCGAGGTGGTGCCGGTGTTGGCGCCGCTACCGGTGACGTAACGGGTCATGAAGCTCAGGCCCGGAATGCCAAAGGTCGCCATGTTGATGTCATAACGCGCCTGGTAGGACTTTTCGCCTTCGGCGTTGAAGTCGGAACGGGCGATGGAGTTGGCCAGGAACACAGTGCCGCCGCCGTCTACGCCGTAACCGTAGTCGCCGTCACCGGTGACTTTCTGGGCTGCCAGGGTGAAGGTGTGAGCACCGATGGTGTACGCACCCTGCAAGCTGAAGGCGCGGTTGTCGAGCTTGGTCACGCCATCTTTCTCTGCGCGTTGCAGGCCGGCGCCGTCGCTCTTGGTGTCGTAGATGTTGAAGTCCAGGGCGAACGACTGATCATCGCTCAGGGCGTGGGTCCAGTTCAGGTTGCTGTAGTACTTGCGGAAGTAATCTTCGGTTTTCGCGTAGTACAGGCTGCCGGTGACTTCTGGAGTGAAGGCATACACACCGCCGACAAAGTCGGTTTTGGTCAGGCCCAGGCTGTCGTGGTAGGTCTGGTTCTGCGCGACGCTGGAAGTGAAGTGACCGCCTTCAAGCTTCAGGCCCTTGATTTCGTTGCTGGTGATGGAGATACCTTGCGGCAGCTCTGGCAGCAGGCGGCTGTCGTCGGAGGCAAACACTGGGGCTGTGGTGTATTGGTCACCGATTTTCAGCACTGTGTTGGAGATGCGGAACTTCACCGCGCCGCCGCCTTTGGAGTAGTCGTCTTGCGAGCGACCATCGGAACCGGTTGGGAACAGGCCGGTGCCGGCGCGGCCCTTGCCGCTGTCGAGCTTGACGCCCATCAGGCCGATCACGTCGACACCGACACCAATGGTGCCCTGGGTGAAGCCAGATTCGTAGAGGGCATTGAAGCCCAGGCCGGTTTCTTCAGCACGGCTTTTACGCTTGCCGTTGACGGTGCTGTAACCGCCCCCTGGCTCATTTCGAAAGTCACGGCTGAAGTACAGCGCGCGAGTATTGATGCTGAACGTGCTGTCTTCAACAAAGCCCTTGGAATCGTCCTGGGCGGACGCCATTGCGAACTGCGAGGTGCCTGCTGAAACAGCCAGGGCGATCATGCTCCACTTCATCACGCGCATCGTGATTTGCTCCTTTGGTTTTAGGAAGAGTACTGCCGTCCCACCTGTATTTTTATCTGGGCGGCTCTTTCTTTTTGTGTCGGCGCAAAGTTAGCTCACGCAGACCCTATTGACGATACTTACTCAACTATCCTTTCAGCTTCTTTACGAGGCTGTCGTAAATCGCTAGATCCATGTCGCAAATTCACAGCCCAAAATGTATCCAGGCTGACAACTTCAATGCTGTTTTCAGACTTCGTTCAAAGTTTGAACACTTCCCTGATACACATTGAAACGCCACTGTTTTTATCGCGAAACACCTGTGTCCAGACGGGTGCCGTTGCCGACGATATGGAGGTGAATGCAACAAGCGTGCTCAAACCGCTGACCGAATGTCATTTTTTCGTGAAAAGTGTGATGAACCTGTAAAAACCGCATAAGCACGGGGGGTTTACGCCATTTGGGTTGGGCTTGACGCCAGGGTGTTACCCCGGTTCGGTGGTACCTGAATGCTGTACCTGGGTAAAACGTTACCGGTTGACCCTTATCAGTGGGTAATCGGCGGATCCCTTTGAGGCACAGGTGGGTCATTTTGGTGCATCCCGTTGAGGCCCGGCCTAGCGTTGCTCTCTTGAGTTACTGCCTCTAAAGGGTGCATTTTTTTGCCCGGCTGCCTCAAGGCCGCCAGCATTGCCCGTGAAGCCTTGGGCATTCGAAGGTATGCTGGGCACCTGTTACCGACCTGCCGAACGGAGTGCCACGTGTTCGCCTTAGATCAACGCCTGCAACAAGATACCTTGGCCATTGGGGACTTCCCGCTCTGTCGCCTGCTGCTGTCCAATGACGCCAATTACCCCTGGTTCATTCTGGTGCCACGCATCGACGGTATCAGCGAAGTGTTTCAACTGGATGTCGCCGATCAACAAACCTTGTGGCAAGAAACGACAGCCTTGGCGCAGTTGCTCAACGAGGGCTTGGCGGCCGACAAAATGAACATCGGCGCGTTGGGTAACGTGGTCAGCCAGTTGCATGTGCATGTGATTGTGCGCAAGCGCGACGACGCCGCCTGGCCAGCCCCCGTGTGGGGCAAGCACCCGGCCCAGCCCTATACCGAAGAGCAGGTGGCCGCGATTCGCAGCCGATTGCGTGAGCTATTGCCTGCCGACTTCATCTTTACCCAGGACTGAACCATGGACCTGCAAGAACGCGTCACCGACCTGGAAAGCCGCCTGGCCTTCCAGGACGACACCATTGAAACCCTCAATGACATTCTGGTCACCCAGCAGCGGGCCGTCGAACGCCTGCAATTGCAGATGACTGCACTGCTCAAGCGCCAGGAAGAAATGGGCGGGCAATTCGAGTCATCCGAAGAAGAAGCGCCGCCGCCCCACTATTGACTGCGCACGCAATAAAAAACCGCGACCCAGCCAAGGCTGGATCGCGGTTTTTTTTGCTGCGAAAGCTGGGGAATCAGCGACGCGGCAGGGCAGCGATGACGTCTTCGGCTTGCAGGCCCTTGTCACGGTTCATCACCGAGAATTCCACGCGCTGGCCTTCGACCAGTACGCGATGGCCTTCGCCACGAATGGCTCGGAAGTGGACGAAGATATCGTCGCCCGAATCGCGGGAAATGAAGCCGAAGCCCTTGGAGGTGTTGAACCACTTGACGGTCCCGGTATCCCGGTTGGTCATGTCATAGTTTTGCGACGCGGCCGCTGGAGACGAGCGGTAGAAGCTGATGGCCAGGTGAAGAACGATGGCGACCACAGCAATCACCAGGCTGAGCAGGATGGCCGGATGGCCCCCGACTTCAGGCATGGGCGCCAGGAGGGTAAGGGTTTGTACGACAACAGTCAGCACCAGCAGCGCACTGACCAGGTTTTGCAGTTGATGACGCGTGCCTTTGTTCCAGTAAGGGATTACCGGTGCGAGCGTCAGGTTAAGAAGGCCGAACAAGGCCAGGTACAGGGCGTCGTGTTGTTCCAGGTAGGGCAGGCTTTCAGGCTGCAGGCTCGGAATAAAGGACAGCAGCAACGCTGCAACGCCCGTTAGCAGGTGGACGATTTTCAACATTTTGGTTAACTCACGTTAAGACGGATCACAAGGAAGAGCTGACTGGCACGGTTCGCTTCTGAACAATGGGAGGCGTTGAGCACGTGCGCGGGTATCAGCCTATGTGACGTGCCGCAGGAATAAACGGCAGCCACACCGCGTCTATTTAACAGCAAAGGCTGTGCCTACTCAAATCAAGCATTTCGGGGTGTTGCCACGGTCACGGCATTTCTGCGTCAAACGCTTGTCCTAGACAGGTGCGGGATTTTTTCAGTGGCAGCCAAGACCCTTCCTACAGGTAAACAGGCTTGCCAACTCAGATCTCGCAGGCGGTGCGGGGCGATTTGCCGCATGCCGTCCGAGTGTGTCGGGCTGCACGTGGCGCACTCTCTTGCTAGAGTGGAGCTGCACCTGATCAATGAATGCTCGTCAATTGAAGGGGAAACACATGGCAATCGATATTGGTATCAGTGAAGAAGACCGTAAATCCATCGTCGACGGACTTTCCCGCCTGCTCTCCGATACCTATGTTCTGTATCTGAAGACCCACAATTTCCATTGGAACGTCACAGGCCCCATGTTTCGTACACTGCACCTGATGTTCGAAGAGCAGTACAACGAGCTGGCGCTGGCAGTGGACTCCATTGCTGAGCGTATCCGTGCCCTGGGCTTCCCGGCGCCGGGTGCCTATTCGATTTACGCCCGCCTGTCTTCCATCAAGGAAGAAGAGGGTGTGCCGAGCGCCGAAGAGATGATCAAGCAGTTGGTCGCCGGCCAGGAAGCAGTCACGCGTACCGCGCGGGGCATCTTCCCATTGCTCGACAAAGTCAGTGATGAGCCGACGGCGGACCTCTTGACCCAGCGTATGCAGGTTCACGAGAAAACCGCGTGGATGCTGCGCTCCCTGCTTGAAAACCAGTAATCGTCGAACCCTGGCGGCGCCTTTTGGGCGCCGCCTGCTGGTTTCCCTGCGCTTCCTGGCGTTGTCCTACGACTAACAACTCCCCGTCTTCTGGCTGCTGTGTGCTGGCTGCTGTTTTATAGGCCCATCGTCCAATGGGAGAAACCTGTTGGCTGTTGTTTGGCAATGGAGTGTCAGCTGTATGTCACGTGGAGTGGGTAAGGGAGTGATGGAAACCTGTGGTTTTCACAAGATAAAGGTCGACCCTTTTGCCAAGGGTTTTGATATGGGGCTGGCCAAGCCGCTGTCCCGGTCGGTCAGGCTCAATGGGTTTTCTACCTGCCTGCGGCTTGAACAGATCTATTGGAACATCCTGACGGAAATCGCCAGGCTCAATACCTGTTCGGTCAGTGCATTGTTGTCCTACGTCGATCGGGAAGTGCATTTGCGTTACGGAGGCGTGAAGAACTTCAGTGGGCTGGTGAGGGTGGTGTGCGTGGTCCATGTGCTCAAAGGCCGGGACGCCCTCACGTCCGCGGACACGCTCGCGCAGTAGTCCGGTGGTCGGTCCGTCATCCCGGCGGGCCGGGCCCTGGGCACAAAGCCGGCTGCGCTGTGTTGATTTACCAGATATAATCCCGCGCTTTGCTGCGCATGCCGGGCTTTAAGCACAGGGCAGGGCGTGGCGCTGTAACGATCTGATCGCCGAGACATCTCCATGCCCATGTACGACTATCAATGCGCTTCCTGTGGTCATCAGTTGGAAGCCATTCAGAAGATCAGCGCCGCGCCGCTGGTCGATTGCCCTGCCTGCCAGGCACCTGAGTTGAAGAAGATGTTGTCCATGCCGGGCTTCCGTCTGAGCGGCAGCGGCTGGTACGAGACCGATTTCAAGACCGGCGCCAAGAAGAACCTGGCGGGCGGCGACAAAGCAGACTGAGTTGAACTCTACGCGCAGGCTCCTGCATTATCCGTCCCCTGCTTTAATGTACGGTGACGAGGCGGGCCTGCCACCGAATTTCGAATTACGAGAAGTGAAACCACGACCATGATGCGCAGCCACTATTGCGGCCAACTGAACGAGACCCTGGAAGGTCAGGAAATCACCCTTTGCGGATGGGTTCACCGTCGCCGCGACCACGGCGGGGTGATCTTCCTCGATATCCGTGACCGTGATGGTCTGGCCCAGGTGGTGTTCGACCCGGACCGCGCCGAGAGTTTTGCAGCCGCCGACCGCGTGCGCAGCGAATACGTCGTCAAGATCACCGGCAAGGTACGCCTGCGTCCGGCCGGTGCCGTGAACAAGAACATGGCGTCCGGCGGCATCGAAGTACTGGGCTATGAGCTGGAAGTGCTGAACGAGTCGGAAACCCCACCGTTCCCACTCAACGAATACTCCGATGTGGGCGAAGAAACCCGCCTGCGCTACCGCTTCCTGGACTTGCGTCGTCCGGAAATGGCCGAGAAGCTGCGCCTGCGTTCGCGCATGACCACCAGCATCCGCCGCTTCCTGGATGAAAACGGCTTCCTGGACGTCGAAACGCCGATCCTCACCCGGGCCACCCCGGAAGGCGCGCGTGACTACCTGGTACCGAGCCGTACCCATGCCGGCAGCTTCTTCGCCTTGCCGCAATCGCCGCAGCTGTTCAAGCAACTGCTGATGGTGGCCGGTTTCGACCGCTACTACCAGATCGCCAAGTGCTTCCGTGACGAAGACCTGCGCGCTGACCGCCAGCCGGAATTCACCCAGATCGACATCGAGACCAGCTTCCTCGATGAAAAAGAGATCATGGGCCTGACCGAGCAGATGATCCGCAACCTGTTCAAGGAAGTGCTGGGCCTGGAGTTCGGCGAATTCCCGCACATGACTTTCGAAGAAGCCATGCGCCGCTACGGTTCCGACAAGCCAGACCTGCGTAACCCGCTGGAACTGGTGGACGTGGCCGACCAGCTCAAGGACGTCGACTTCAAGGTGTTCAGCGGCCCAGCCAACGACCCTAAATGCCGCATCGCCGCCCTGCGCGTGCCTGGCGGCGCGAGCATGCCGCGCAAGCAGATCGACGACTACACCAAGTTCGTCGGCATCTACGGTGCCAAGGGCCTGGCGTACATCAAGGTCAACGAGCGCGCCAACGGCGTCGACGGCCTGCAATCGCCGATCGTGAAAAACATCCCTGAAGCCAACCTGAACACGATCCTTGATCGCGTCGGTGCGGTTGACGGCGACATCGTGTTCTTCGGCGCCGACAAGGCCAAGATCGTCAGCGAAGCCCTGGGCGCGCTGCGGATCAAGCTCGGTCACGACCTGAACCTGCTGACCTGCGAGTGGGCGCCGATGTGGGTTGTGGACTTCCCGATGTTCGAAGAGAACGACGACGGCAGCTTCAGCGCCTTGCACCACCCGTTCACCGCACCGAAGTGCTCCCCGCAAGAGCTGGAAGCCAACCCTGCAGGCGCGCTGTCCCGTGCCTACGACATGGTGTTGAACGGTACTGAACTGGGTGGCGGTTCGATCCGTATCCACCGCAAAGAGATGCAACAAGCGGTCTTCCGCCTGCTGGGCATCAACGAAGCGGAACAGGAAGAGAAATTCGGCTTCCTGCTCGACGCCCTGAAATACGGCGCGCCGCCGCACGGTGGCCTGGCGTTCGGCCTGGACCGTCTGGTGATGCTGATGACCGGCGCCCAGTCGATCCGTGAAGTGATCGCCTTCCCGAAAACCCAGAGCGCTGCGGACGTCATGACCCAGGCGCCGGGTGTGGTGGATGCCAAGGCCTTGCGCGAGCTGCACATCCGCCTGCGCGAGACGCCGAAGGCTGAGTAAGGCTGCAGCGTGAAAGCGCGATAAGGTTGTACGCAGTCAAAAAGGCGCATCTTCGGATGCGCCTTTGCGTTTAAAAGAGGGAAATCTCGCCTGGGGCGGGATTGATAAGGTTTCTAGAGAATTCGGAGTTGTGTTATGGCTGGCCATTCCAAGTGGGCGAACATCAAGCACCGCAAAGAGCGTCAGGATGCCAAGAAGGGCAAGATCTTCACCAAGTGGATTCGCGAACTGACCGTCGCGGCCCGCCAGGGTGGCGGTGACCCGGGCTCTAACCCGCGTCTGCGCCTGGCGCTGGACAAGGCGCTGGGCGCCAACATGAGCCGCGACATCATCGACCGCGCCGTGGCCCGTGGTGCTGGTGCGGCCGACACCGACGATATGGTCGAGCTGACCTATGAAGGCTACGGCCCGGGCGGCGTGGCGGTGATGGTCGAATGCATGACCGACAACCGCAACCGTACCGCGGCAGCCGTACGTCATGCGTTCAGCAAGTGCGGCGGCAACCTCGGCACGGATGGTTCGGTGGCCTACCTGTTCGAGCGCAAGGGGCAGATCACCTTCGCACCGGGCACCGATGAAGACGCGCTGATGGAAGCCGCGATGGAAGCGGATGCCGATGACGTGGTCACCAACGAAGACGGCTCTATCGATGTGTTCACCTCGTTTGCCAGCTTCTACGCCGTGCGTAACGCCTTGGAAGCCGCTGGTTTCAACGGCACCGACGCGGAAATCGTGATGCTGCCGACCACCAGTGCCGAACTGGACCTGGACGGTGCGCAAAAGGTGCTGAAGCTGCTGGACATGCTTGAAGACCTGGATGATGTGCAGAATGTGTATTCGAATGCCGACATCCCTGAGTCTGTGGCCGAACAGCTCACTTAAGAACGATGAATATCCACTGTGGGAGCTGGCTTGCCTGCGATAGCATCACCTCGACTTGACAGAAGCACCGAGGTGCACGCATCGCAGGCAAGCCAGCTCCCACAGGGGTTCTATGCTGTTACACAAATGTGTGCCTGGCACATACCGTTGTAAATCCAACCCGCAGGCGTTATGACTTTAATCCTAGGTATCGACCCCGGTTCGCGCATCACCGGATTTGGCGTGGTGCAGCAGACCCCACGTGGCTGTGTGTACGTCGCCTCGGGCTGCATCCGCACTGGCGCAGGGGAATTGGCCGAGCGGCTGCAGATCGTCTATCGCGGCGTTCGTGAAGTCATCCAGACCTACGGCCCGGTCACCATGGGCATCGAAAAAGTGTTCATGGCCAAGAATGCCGACTCGGCGTTGAAGCTCGGCCAGGCCCGTGGCGCTGCCATCGTAGCGGGTGCCGAGGAGGGCATGGAGATCGCTGAATACACCGCGACCCAGGTCAAGCAGGCCGTGGTCGGCACCGGTGGCGCCAACAAGGAGCAGGTGCAGATGATGGTCATGCACATGCTCAAGCTCACTTCAAAGCCACAGATCGACGCCTCGGATGCCCTGGCCATCGCCATTTGCCATGCCCATACCCGCTCCAGCCTGTTGCCTCACGGCTTGGGCGCAGCACGTAGTCGTGGCGGGCGCCTGCGTCTCTGATAGCATCAGCGCAATCGTTATTTTTGCGGTCAGGCTCCGATCTGACCCCCCAGCTTTAAGGATCTGAACCGTGATTGGACGCTTGCGCGGCACCCTGGCTGAGAAACAGCCGCCGCACCTGATTCTGGATGTGAATGGGTTGGGTTATGAGCTGGAAGTGCCCATGACCACCTTGTATCGCCTGCCGTCGGTCGGCGAGCCGATAACCTTGCACACGCATTTAGTGGTGCGCGAAGACGCGCAACTACTCTATGGTTTCATCGGCAAGCGCGACCGCGATTTCTTCCGCGAGCTGATTCGTCTCAATGGCGTGGGGCCCAAATTGGCCCTGGCCTTGATGTCGAGCCTGGAAGTGGATGAGTTGGTGCGTGCTGTATCGGCCCAGGATACCTCGGCCCTGACCAAGGTGCCGGGCGTCGGCAAGAAAACTGCCGAGCGCTTGCTGGTCGAGCTCAAGGACCGCTTCAAAGCCTGGGAGGTGGTACCGAGCATGTTCGCCTTGGTACCGAACCAGCCGGATATGCCGGCGGCCCAGGTCGCCAGCGCCGAAAGCGATGCGGTCAATGCGCTGATCTCCCTGGGCTACAAGCCTCAGGAAGCCAGCAAGGCCGTATCGGCCATCAAGGACAAGAACCTGAGCGCTGAAGACATGATTCGCCGTGCCCTGAAGGGAATGATTTAAGTGATTGAAGCCGATCGTCTGATCGCGGCCACCGGCCCGCGTGACCGTGAAGAAGTCCAGGACCGGGCCATCCGCCCGCTGAGCCTGGCCGAATACATCGGCCAGCCCACCGTGCGCGAACAGATGGAGTTGTTTATCCAGGCCGCGCGCGGGCGCAGTGAGTCCCTGGACCACACCTTGATCTTCGGCCCGCCCGGGTTGGGCAAGACCACCCTGGCCAATATCATCGCCCAGGAAATGGGCGTGTCGATCAAGTCCACCTCCGGCCCCGTGCTGGAGCGTCCTGGAGACCTGGCGGCGCTGCTGACCAATCTTGAACCCCATGACGTACTGTTTATCGACGAGATCCATCGGTTATCACCGATTGTCGAGGAAGTGCTGTACCCGGCGATGGAAGACTTCCAGCTTGACATCATGATCGGTGAAGGCCCGGCGGCCCGTTCGATCAAGCTCGACCTGCCGCCCTTTACCCTGGTGGGCGCGACCACTCGTGCGGGCATGCTGACCAACCCGCTGCGAGACCGTTTCGGCATTGTTCAACGTCTAGAGTTCTATAGCACCGCCGATCTGGCGACCATTGTCAGCCGGTCGGCGAGTATCCTCGGCTTGCCCCTGGACCCGGAAGGCGCCTTTGAAATCGCTCGACGCGCTCGCGGTACGCCACGAATTGCCAACCGTTTGCTGCGCCGCGTGCGAGACTTTGCCGAGGTGCGTGCCAAGGGCCACATCACCAAGGCCGTGGCGGACCTTGCCTTGAACCTGCTGGATGTGGACGAACATGGTTTTGATCACCAGGATCGACGCCTACTTTTGACCATGATCGAGAAATTCGACGGTGGCCCGGTGGGCGTGGACAGCCTGGCCGCAGCCATCAGCGAAGAGCGCCATACCATTGAGGATGTGCTGGAACCGTACCTGATTCAGCAGGGCTACATCATGCGAACCCCGCGGGGCAGGGTCGTGACGCGTCATGCTTACCTGCACTTTGGGCTAAACATTCCGTCACGATTGGGAGAGATGCCCGTGGTAGACGAATTCCTCGATGCGGTAGACGATTAAAAAGCTTACGCCGGACGATTTATCTGAGCTTTGTGCTGTCCCAGTGTCTGGCGTCGTCATTTGATTCACTGCAAAAGCGTTCAGGAATGAAAAAACAGTTGCCCAGCCAATTGGCAACCTGAGGAGTAAGCACTAGAGTATGCGCGCGCAAAACGGGGATCAGTCGTTCGCACATCGCTGTCGCGTTTATTACGAGGACACCGATGCCGGCGGCATCGTTTATTACGTCAATTACCTGAAATTCATGGAACGGGCTCGAACCGAGCGGCTGCGGGAGTTGGGTTTTGCCCAGTCCGAGCTTGTAGGCGAGGACCTGTTATTCGTCGTGCATTCCAGCGAGGCGCGGTATTACGCGCCGGCGCGACTGGACGATGAGTTGCTGGTCAGCGCTGAAGTCATCGAATTGAACCGTGCCAGCCTGCGTTTCAAACAGCAGGTCAGGCGGGCCACGGATGCAACGCTGCTCTGTGAGGGGCAGTTCCTGGTGGCGTGTGTGCGCACCAACAGCTTGAAACCTCGGGCCATTCCCGAAACTCTACGCGCGGCCTTTGCCGCCGTGAGCGGCGCGGGTCAACAATCAAAGCAGGAGATTTAGCGTGGAACCTACCGTCGTCGACCATTCCTCCATGTGGAGCCTGGTCAGCAATGCCAGTGTCGTGGTTCAACTGGTCATGCTGACACTGGTAGCCGCATCGGTTACCTCTTGGGTCATGATTTTTCAGCGCAGCAACATGTTGCGCGCCGGTCGACGTGCCCTGGAGAGCTTTGAAGAGCGCTTCTGGTCGGGTATCGACCTGTCCAAACTGTACCGCCAGGCCGGCAGCAACCCGGACCCGGATTCGGGCGTCGAGCAGATCTTCCGTGCCGGCTTCAAGGAGTTCTCGCGCCTGCGCCAGCAGCCGGGTGTCGATCCTGAAGCGGTGATGGAAGGTGTGGCCCGTGCCATGCGCGTGGCCATCTCCCGCGAAGAAGAGAAACTTGAGCAGGGCCTGCCGTTCCTCGCCACCGTGGGTTCCGTCAGCCCGTATATCGGCCTGTTCGGTACCGTGTGGGGGATCATGAACTCCTTCCGCGGCCTGGCCCAGGCGCAGCAAGCCACACTGGCCACCGTGGCCCCGGGTATTGCCGAAGCCCTGATCGCCACCGCGATCGGCCTGTTCGCCGCTATCCCCGCAGTAATCGCCTACAACCGTTTCGCCGCAACCAGCGAAACCTTGATCGGCCGTTACTACACCTTCGCCGATGAATTCCAGGCGATCCTGCACCGTAAAGTGCACACCAGCGAAGAATAAGCAGGTAATTCCCAATGGCTTTAATCGCTCGAGCTCGCAAAAAGCGCAAGCCGGTCGCCGAGATGAACGTAGTGCCTTACATCGACGTGATGCTGGTGCTGCTGGTGATCTTCATGGTGACCGCGCCGATGCTCAACCAGGGCGTGAAGGTTGATCTGCCCAAGGTTTCCAGTGAAGCCTTGCCGCAGGACAACAACACTCAGGTCCTGACCATTTCGATCAAGGCTGACAAGACCTATTACTGGAACCTTGGCAGCGAAGTCGACACGCAAAAGCAGCAGGACAAGGCCCTGACGTTGCCGGCCATGACCGATGCTGTGACCAAGATCATTCGCTCCGGCAACGAAGGCGGCAAGCACACCCAGGTGTTTATCCGGGGTGACAAATCGGTCGACTACGGCTCCGTCATGGGCGCCATGGGCGGGCTGCAGAAGGCCGGCGTCGGTAACGTTGGCTTGATTACCGAGGCGCCCTGATGCAGCAACAGCGAGAGCCGTCCGCCTCGGAAAGCTACTTCTGGCCTGGCGTGTGGGCAATAGCCCTGCACGTCCTGGTGTTCGGCATGCTGTTTGTCAGCTTTGCCATGACTCCGGACCTGCCGCCAGCCAAGCCGATCGTGCAGGCGACCCTGTATCAGCTGAAATCGAAAAGTCAGGCCACCACCCAGACCAATCAGAAGATTGCGGGTGAGGCCCAGAAGTCGGCTGCGCGCCAGACTGAAGTCGAGCAGATGGAACAGAAGAAGGTCGAGCAGGAAGCGGTGAAGGCTGCTGCGGAACAAAAGAAAGAAGAGGCGGCTCAAAAGGCCGAGGAATCGAAAAAGGCTGACGAAGCCAAGAAGGCCGACGAGGCGAAAAAGGCTGATGAAGCCAAGAAAGCCGAGAAAGCTGCCGAAGCCAAAAAGGCCGAAGAGAAACAATTGGCTGATATAGCCAAGAAGAAATCGGAAGAAGAAGCCAAGAAGGCTGCCGAAGAAGAGGCCAAGAAAAAGGCCGCTGAAGAAGCCAAGAAAAAGATAGTCGAAGACGCGAAGAAGAAAGCCGCCGAAGACGCCAAGAAAAAAGCTGAAGCAGACGAGGCGAAGAAGAAAGTCGCCGACGAAGCGAAGAAGAAAGCTGCCGCCGACGCCTCCAAGAAAAAGGCCCAGGAAGCAGCACGCAAATCCGCCGAAGAGAAAAAGGCCCAGGCCCTGGCAGATTTGCTTTCCGACACGCCGCAGCGTCAGCAAGCCTTGGCCGATGAGCGTGGTGATGAAGTCGCGGGCAGTTTCGACGACCTGATTCGGGCGCGGGCAGCGGAAGGCTGGACACGTCCACCTTCGGCACGTAAAGGCATGACAGTAGTGCTGCAGATCGGCATGTTGCCGGACGGTACGGTGACTTCGGTCAGCGTGGCCAAGTCCAGTGGTGACGGTTCGTTCGACAGTTCGGCGGTTGCCGCGGTCAAGAATATTGGCCGGTTGACCGAGATGCAGGGAATGAAACCAAGTGACTTCGCTCCCTATCGTTCATTCAAGATGACATTCACACCTGAGGATCTAGCCTTGTGAGAAACCTTCTTCGAGGAATGCTTGTCGTTATTTGCTGTATGGCAGGGATAGCGGCGGCGGATGAAAAGAACATCCTGGTTACCAGCGGCAGTGATCGGGCCACACCGATTGCGGTAGTTCCGTTCGGTTGGCAGGGCGGCAGCGTGCTGCCGGACGACATGGCCCAGATCGTCAGCGACGACCTGCGTAACTCCGGTTACTACGCGCCGATTCCAAAAGGCAACATGATCAGCCAGCCAACCCAGGCCAGCGAAGTCATCTTCCGTGACTGGAAGGCCGTCGGTGCCCAGTACCTGATGGTCGGCAGCATCACGCCGGCCGGCGGTCGCCTGCAGATCCAGTACACGTTGTTCAACGTGGCCACCGAGCAGCAGGTGTTGACCGGCAGCGTATCGGGTACCGCCGAGCAACTGCGCGACATGGCCCACTACATCTCGGACCAGTCGTTTGAAAAACTCACCGGTATCAAGGGGGCGTTCTCGACGCGCCTGTTGTACGTCACCGCTGAGCGTTTCTCTGTAGACAATACCCGCTACACCCTGCAGCGCTCGGACTACGACGGTGCTCGTGCCGTGACCTTGCTGCAGTCCCGTGAGCCAATCCTGTCGCCGCGCTTCGCGCCGGATGGCAAGCGTATTGCCTACGTATCGTTCGAACAGCGTCGTCCGCGCATCTTTGTGCAGCACATCGATACTGGCCGTCGTGAGCAGATCACCAACTTCGAAGGCCTCAACGGTGCGCCGGCCTGGTCGCCGGATGGTTCGCGCCTGGCTTTCGTGCTGTCCAAGGACGGTAACCCGGATATCTACGTGATGAACATGGCCTCGCGTCAACTCTCGCGTGTGACCAGCGGCCCGGGCATCAACACCGAACCGTTCTGGGGTAAGGATGGTTCGACCATCTACTTCACCTCCGACCGTGGCGGCAAGCCTCAGGTCTACAAGGCAAATGTGAACGGCGGCGGTGCGGAACGTGTGACCTTTATTGGTAACTACAACGCCAACCCCAAGCTTTCGGCCGATGAAAAGACGTTGGTGATGATTCACCGTCAGGATGGTTTCACTAATTTCCGGGTTGCGGCCCAGGATTTGCAGCGCGGAACCGTAAAAATCCTTACAGATACCAACCTTGATGAGTCAGCCACTGTTGCGCCCAACGGCACCATGGTAATCTACGCCACCCGCCAGCAGGGCCGGGGAGTCTTGATGCTCGTGTCCATCAATGGACGCGTAAGGCTCCCACTTCCTACCGCACAAGGCGAAGTCAGAGAACCATCCTGGTCCCCTTACCTGAACTGACGCGGCGCTACAAAAAGAAGTACTTAACACACTGGGGTTCATTAGGAGTTTCACGATGGAAATGCTGAAGTTTGGTAAGTTTGCTGCTCTGGCTCTGGCTCTGTCCGTAGCCGTTGGTTGCTCCTCTAAAGGCGGCGACAATGCCGGTGAAGGCGCAGCTGTTGATCCAAACGCTGGTTACGGCGCCAACACTGGTGCGGTCGACGGCTCCCTGAGCGAAGAAGCTGCTCTGCGCGCAATCACCACTTTCTACTTCGAATACGACAGTTCGGACCTGAAGCCAGAAGCCATGCGCGCTCTGGACGTTCACGCCAAGGACCTGAAAGCTAACGGCGCTCGCGTTGTTCTGGAAGGTAACACTGACGCCCGTGGTACTCGTGAGTACAACATGGCACTGGGCGAGCGTCGTGCGAAAGCCGTTCAGCGCTACCTGGTACTGCAAGGTGTTGCTCCAGGCCAACTGGAACTGGTTTCCTACGGTAAAGAGCGTCCAGTTGCAACTGGCAACGACGAACAGTCGTGGGCTCAGAACCGTCGCGTCGAACTGCGTAAGTAATTCGTCATGCGAACGTGCCGTCGTGCTCTGACTGTATTGGCTCTCAGCTTCGCACCGCTTGCGGTGTGGGCTGCGGTTCCTGTAACGGATAGCAACTCAGGCTATAACAATAGCGGGAGCAGTTATCCGCCAGCAGGTTATGGCACGAACGGCGCCTATGCGGGGGGAGCGGCTACGTCCGCTCCCTCGGCACAGGGCGAGCTGTTCAACCAGCTGCAACGCATGCAGGATCAATTGGCCCAGCAACAAGGCGCCATTGAAGTGCTGCAGAACCAGGTGAACCAGCTCAAGCAAGAAGGCCTGGAGCGTTACCAGGATCTTGATCGTCGTATTGGAGCCGGTGTTGCACCTGCCGCTACTCCTGATAATTCTGCTGCCGGTGGCGCGCCAAGCGCCGCTGCCGGTGGCGCAGCATCAGGGGCCGCCGCGGCTGCCCCTGCCGCCAGCAGTGAACCGGGTGATCCGGCGAAGGAAAAACTGTATTACGATGCAGCCTTCGACCTGATCAAGGCCAAGGATTTCGATAAGGCCAGTCAGGCCTTCACCGCTTTCCTGCGCAAGTACCCCAACAGCCAGTACGCGGGCAATGCCCAGTACTGGTTGGGTGAGGTCAACCTGGCAAAGGGTGATTTGCAGGGCGCGGGCCAGGCTTTTGCCAAGGTCAGCCAGCTGTACCCCAAGCACGCCAAGGTGCCGGATTCGCTGTACAAACTCGCTGACGTAGAACGCCGCCTGGGTCATACCGACAAGGTCAAAGGCATTCTGCAGCAGGTGGTTGCCCAGTATCCGGGTACCTCCGCGGCGCAGTTGGCCCAGCGGGACCTGCAACGCTTGTAAGCAATGCAGCCCGTTCAGAAGAAACCCGCGCTTGTCGCGGGTTTTTTCGTTAGAATCCACGCCCTTTTATGAAACACGCTTCCTGGGGTTGACGCGTTGGCGCAATCCCTTGAAGTGCCTGACGGAGGCGGACAGCCTGTTTAGCTGTTACGCCCGTGGCGACTATGCAAGACACATTACGTATTACCGAAGTCTTTTACTCGTTGCAGGGTGAAACGCGCACTGCTGGCCTGCCCACCGTATTCGTACGGCTCACCGGCTGCCCATTGCGCTGCCAATACTGCGACAGCGCCTACGCCTTCAGCGGCGGTACCGTGCGCACCCTCGACGACATCCTGGAACAGGTTGCCGGCTACCGGCCGCGCTACGTCTGCGTGACGGGCGGTGAGCCATTGGCGCAACCCAATGCCATCCCATTGCTCAAGCGGCTGTGTGACGCGGGTTACGAGGTCTCACTGGAAACCAGCGGCGCCCTGGACATCTCTGCGGTCGACCCGCGTGTCAGCCGAGTGGTCGACCTCAAGACCCCGGACTCCAAGGAAGCCCACCGCAACCGCTACGAGAACATCGACTTGCTGACGGCCAACGATCAGGTCAAGTTCGTCATCTGTTCCCGCGACGACTATGACTGGGCGACTTCCAAGCTGATCCAGTATGGCCTGGAGCGTCGTGCGGGCGAGGTGCTGTTCTCGCCCAGCCATCACGACCTGAACGCCCGGGAGCTGGCCGACTGGGTAGTGGCGGACAACCTGCCGGTGCGCCTGCAATTGCAGCTGCACAAGTACCTGTGGAACGACGAGCCAGGGCGCTGATCAGGCGGCTGCGAGAGGCGTTCTACCCACCGAATTACCGTTCAAATGCGTTTTTTCTGATTTATTTCAAATAAGGTGTTGAATAATCCTTAGAAATCAGTATTATACGCGCCACCACACAGCGGGTCGTTAGCTCAGTTGGTAGAGCAGTTGGCTTTTAACCAATTGGTCGTAGGTTCGAATCCCACACGACCCACCATTTTTGGCGGTTTAGAAAATCCGGAAGGCCCACGCAAGTGAGGATTTCCGGGTTTTTTTTTGCCTGTTATTTGGCATCACCGACTGGACGGTGAGCCGTCCCTTGCTCAGATTTCCGCTCTCGTCCAAAAAAAAAGTCCTGTCAGTACTTTGAAAGAGCGAACTATAGAAAAGGGCTCAGCTAATCGGCTGATATGAATAAAGAAAAATAAAAAGGACCGACCTTGATTCACGGTGACCTGTCCCGTCCTGTGCGTAACCCACAGGTATCAAATCACGTGTGTTTAGAAATCCCGAGAGCCTCACACCAGTAAGGCTCTCGGTTTTTTTTTGCCGGCAGAAATGTTTTCCCTGGCTCCTTGCCGGTAACTCGTGCTTTTAAGTCTTCGATTGTTGACTTTCATGCCTTTGCGCAATTTTTTTTGGTTTTTTCAGTCTGCTTGGGTTTTTTTTGGTTTTTCTTATTCCACAAACTCAACAACGCAATTTGTATCAAACTATGTTCGTTTAGTATTGGATCCAATCAGTCGGCATCGCCGACGGTGTGTCTGACACAAACAAACTGCTGAAAAAGGAGAAACGCCATGATGCTCAAGGACCCTTCCCGCAAATATCGCCACTTCACCACGGTCAACCTGCCGGATCGCACATGGCCCAGTACTGTCCAGGTTGCCGCTCCTACCTGGTGCAGTGTGGATATGCGCGATGGCAACCAGGCGTTGATCGAGCCGATGAATGCCGAGCGCAAGCGGCGTTTCTTCGATTTGCTGGTGAAGGTCGGTTTCAAGCAGATCGAGGTGGGCTTTCCTGCCGCTTCGCAGACCGACTTTGACTATGTCCGTGAGCTGATTGAAAGCGGTGCGATTCCTGATGATGTGACGATTCAGGTCATGACCCAGGCGCGCAGCCACCTCATCGAGCGCACGTTTGAGGCGTTGAAGG
The DNA here is from genome assembly GCF_058725345.1 of Pseudomonas sp. DW-iso17. Classification (NCBI taxonomy): domain Bacteria; kingdom Pseudomonadati; phylum Pseudomonadota; class Gammaproteobacteria; order Pseudomonadales; family Pseudomonadaceae; genus Pseudomonas; species Pseudomonas sp. DW-iso17. The sequence goes on from NZ_JBZXEA010000004.1 coordinate 32,830, forward strand.
GCGTGCCTCGCGCCATCGTGCATGTTTACAACGCAACGGCCCCGGTGTTCCGGGACGTTGTCTTCAATGTGGACAAGGCGGGCTGCATCGAGATTGCTACCCAGGCAACTCGGGAGATCAAGCAGCACATGGACGCAAACCCCGATACGCAGTGGACGTTCCAGTATTCCCCGGAAACCTTTTGCTTCACCGAGCTGGATTTTGCACTGCAGGTGTGTGAAGCGGTGACAGATACGTTCGGCCCGACCCCGAGTAACAAGATGATCCTGAATCTGCCTACCACTGTGGAGGTGTCTACCGCCAATGTCTTCGCCGACCAGATCGAATGGTTCTGCCGGCACTTCAGTCGCCGGGACAGTGTGGTCATCAGCGTGCATCCGCACAATGATCGGGGCACTGGGGTCTCCACCGCGGAGCAGGCGTGCCTGGCTGGTGCCGAGCGTGTCGAGGGCACGTTGTTCGGTAACGGTGAGCGCACTGGCAACGTAGATATCCTCACGTTGGCGATGAACCTCTACACCAGCGGCATCGATCCGCAGTTGGATTTCTCCGACATCCTGCACGTCCAGCGTGAGGTGGAATTCTGCAATCAGTTGCCGACCCATCCTCGTCACCCTTACGCCGGTGAGTTGGTGTTTACCGCATTCTCCGGCTCGCACCAGGACGCGATCAAGAAAGGCTTTGCGGCGCGCCAGGCCAATCCACAGGGCATGTGGGAAGTACCGTACCTGCCTATCGATCCTGCCGATATGGGCCGTAGCTATGAAGCGGTAATTCGCGTAAACAGCCAGTCGGGCAAGGGGGGCGTGGCCTATCTGTTGGAGCAGCACGGCATTGTGATGCCGCGTCGCTTGCAGATGGAGTTCAGCAGCCTGGTACAACAGGAAGCGGATGGCTCCGGCCAGGAAATCAGTGGCGAGATGATCCTTGCCTGCTTCACCCGGCATTACCTGGAGCAGGGCAAGCCTTACGCGTTACGAGCCCCCAAACTGGTGAGCGAGGGCGATGTGACTTACCTGGAGGCCACCCTTGAACAAGGCACACAGCGCATCGACTTGAGTGGCGAGGGCAACGGCCCGCTTGCGGCGCTGGTCGATGCGTTTGCCCAACGTGGCATTCATTTTGATATCGCCGATTACCACGAACATGCCACCCGTGACGGTGCCCAGGCTGAGGCGTTGGCCTATGTGGAAATTCGCGTGGGCAACCAGTTGCTGTTCGGCGCCGCTCGTGATGGCAGTAGCCTTCTCGCTTCCCTCAAAGCGGTCACCAGTGCGGTCAATCGTGCATCGCGCCTGGGCTTGCTCAGCCTGGTGAATGCTGCGGTGCCGTCCTGAGATGAACGCGCATACCGCATTGGCGGCACTTGCCGGTAATTATGGCCACGGTGACATCGTGGCCTCGCATCGACATGACGAAGGCCAACTGGTCTACGCCATCAACGGTGTGATGCTTGTGTCGGTGGAGGAGACCACCTGGGTGGTACCTTCCGGGCATGCGCTGTGGGTGCCTTCAGGTTTGGAGCATCAGATCCGCATGACCGGCGAAGTGCGCATGCGCACTTTGTTGATCTCGCCGGGAGCGCACCGTCGTTTGACGGAGGAATGCGAGGTCATCAGGGTTTCACCCTTGTTGCGCGAGCTGATTGTGGCTGCGGGCGATGAGCCTGACAGCCAGGCGGCGTCGTTGCGTCATGTGCAGATTGTGGAGCTGATTTTCTCGGAACTTGACCGTGCGCAAAGGGTGCTGGCTCACGTGCCGATACCGGACGAGCCGAGGCTCAAGTCACTGTGTGCGGACTTTATCGACAGCCCTTCTCAGGAGTCGAAACTGGAGAGTTGGGCGGTGCAGCTCAATATGAGTTCACGCACCCTGGCTCGGCTGTTCCAGAAAGAGTTGGGCATGAGTTACGGCGAGTGGCGCAAGCGCACGCGGTTGCTGCTCAGCATGCAGCGGCTGGCCAGTGGCGCCTCCATTTTGGAGGTGGCTTTGGAGCACGGTTACCAAAGCCCGAGTGCATTTACCGCGATGTTCAAGCGCACCCTGGGATACACCCCGAGTCACTGTCGCCTGGTCTGAATTCACAGCAGTAGCCGTGACTGGCACTTTGGCGAGGGAGCGATGAAGATCCAATGTGGGAGCTGGCTTGCCTGCGAAAGCTTTAGTGCAGTAACAGATGCATCGACTGACACACCCCCTTCGCGGGCAAGCCCGCTCCCACATTTCTGAACGAGTTCGACGCGCGATTCGGAAGCGCCGCCCCACCTTGTCCCAATCGAAACGATGGTTGTCCAGAACTCGGGAGATGCGTACCCCGTTGCGCTTTTACCCTGCGTCTCTACTTGGCTTTCTGGATTTCTTCGATGGGTTCGCCTTCTTTTTTCCCACGGCATGGCCGTCTCTCGCTGCTCGGCGTGGCGGTGGCGTTGTTGGCAGGGTGTTCGTCCTGGATCGCCCATACACCGGCACAGCCACATCCGGAACGCATCAATGCCCTGAGTCACCTGCCCCAAGGTGTCTCGGCCCAAGCGTTACCTGAGCGCTGGTGGCAGTTGTACAACGATCCGCAACTCGACGCGCTGGTGCAAAAGGCCCTGCTGCACAACCGCGACCTGGCGGCGGCCCAGGCCCATGTGCAGGCGATGCTGGCCGGGATCCAGCAGGCCGATGCCGAGCGCTGGCCGTCCACCCAGGCGTCACTGGGTGCCGCTTACGGAAAGACGGCCGATGACCAGACGCTGGCCAAGGCCACCGATAGCCATGCGCCGTCAGAGTGGGCATTCAACCCAGGCTTCGAGCTGGCTTATCAAGTGGATGTGTGGGGCCAGGTTCAGCGCACCATTGAACGTGCCCACGTGCAAACCGCAGCGGCGCAGGATGCCGAAGACTTGCTGCGCATCACAGTCGTGGCGCAAACCACTCGCGCCTATGTGAACGCCTGCGCCCTGGGCGCGCGTGCCAAGGTCCAGCGCCATTCGTTGGACGTGGTCGCGCATAGCCTGGCGTTGACCGATCGCCAGCGCCAGGCCGGTGTGGTGACAGACCTTGAATACAGCCGCATGCAAGCCCTGCAAGGCGAAACCCAGGCGCTGCTGCCGATGCTGGAGGCGCGTCGACAAGCCGCGCTCTACGAATTGGCCATGCTGACGGGCGTCGCTGATCTTGAACAAGGCTCTGGCGCCGCAACGTGTGAAGTGGTGCCACAACTCAATGCCGAGTTACCGGTGGGCGATGGTTGGCAATTATTGGCGCGCCGTCCTGACGTCCGGCAGGCCGAGCGCGCGTTGCAGGCGGCCGCGCTGCAAGTGGATATCGTCCAGGCCGACCTGTACCCCAAGGTGACGTTCGGTGCTTCAGTGTCCTCCTCGACCAACAAACCCCATGAGCTGGGGGACAACCGTGCGGTGATGTTCGGCATCGGCCCGCTGATTACCTGGCAGTTCCCTAATTGGCAGGCCAACCGCGCGCGAGTCAAGCAGGCACGGGCACTCGAGCAGGTGGAGGTCGCACAGTTCGAGGCCAGCGTCCTCAAGGCCCTCAAGGAGGTGCGCCAGGCCCTGGCGTTGTACGACGGCGAGCGGCAACGCCACGCGGCCTTGAGCCGGGCGCTGGACAGCAGCCGCCAAGCCTACAAGTTGGCCCAATTCAACTATGACGCAGGTTCTATCGACTTTCTCGACGTGCTGGACAGTGAGCGAGAACTGATCCGCTTGCAGGCCACGCGCGCCGACGCCGATGGCCAGTTACTGCAACGCCAGATCGGCCTGTTCCGTGCCCTTGGCGGCGGTTGGCAGTCCGGCGCCGTCGAAACCCCGGCCGCTGCGCCCACCCATGCGTCCATCCCTTCTTCCGGTACCCAGCCATGAATATCGCCGTTGATGAAAAAACTGCAGTCCAGGACGAGCAGGAGAATGTGCTCGAGCAACTCATGCATGCGCGTAAGCAACGGCGAAAAAGGAACCTGATCCTGCTGGGCGGCGCCGCGCTGTTGATCGCGGCGGTGGTGTTCGGCGTGTATTGGATGACCGTCGGCCGCTACCTGGAGCAGACCGATGATGCGTATGTGCGGGCCGACTGGATTCCCATCAGCCCGAAGGTCTCAGGCTACGTGGCCGAGGTGATGGTAGAGGACGATCAGCCGGTCAAGGCGGGGGATGTGCTGGTGCGCATCGAGGACCGTGACTACCAGGCCCGTTTGGCACAAGCCCGCGCAGAACTGGCCGAGACCCAGGCCTCGGTGGCGGCGCAAGAGGCCAACTTGAAAGTCACTGACAGCCTGATCGCCCAGCAAAAGGCCGGCGTTGCCCAGGCCGAGGCCCACGCCCGCAGCGTGGCCGCCGAATTGCGCCGCGCAAGCCTGGACCAGCGCCGCTATGAAGGCTTGGTGCGCGAACACGCCGCCAGCGCCCAGCGCTTGGAAACGGCCGCTGCCAGTTACACCCAGGCCAGTGCCGCAGTGGAAATGGCCAAGGCCATGCAACGCCAGCAGGAAACCCGCTTGACCGTGGCCGTCACCCGCCGTCAATGGGCCCAGGCCTCGCTCCAGCAACAGATAGCCCGGCGCAGCCAGGCTGAGGCGCAGTTGAACCTGGCGACGCATGCCCTGGAAGACACCTTGATCCGCTCACCCATTGACGGCGTGGTGGGGCAGCGCAAAGTGCGTACCCGCCAATACGTCGCGCCAGGGTTGCCGCTGCTGGCGGTGGTGCCCTTGCAGCAGGCTTACGTCGTGGCCAACTACAAAGAAACCCAATTGCGCGATATGCGTGCCGGCCAACCGGTGGATATCAGCGTCGACAGTTATTCGGGACGCAAGCTCAAAGGCCATGTGGTGAGCTTCTCGCCAGGCTCTGGGGCGGTGTTCGCACTGTTGCCGTCGGATAACGCCACCGGCAACTTCACCAAGATCGTGCAACGCTTTCCAGTGAAAATCGTCATTGATGAGCATGACGAAGGCGGACCTATCCTGCCGGGCATGTCGGTCATCACCACGGTGGACACCCGCCCAGATAAGCAGGGCGCTGCACATGACTGAAGCGGCTGAAAAGAGCGTCTCCTTTCGCGCCTGGGTGGCCGTGATCGGTGGGCTGTTCGGTTGTTTCATGGCCGGCATGAACGTGCACGTGACCAGCGCCGCGCTGCCGGAGATCGAAGGCTCCCTGGGGGCGACGTTCGAAGAAGGCTCGTGGATTTCCACCGCCTACCTGGTCGCGGAAATCGTCATGATCCCGCTGACCGCCTGGTTGGTGCAGGTGTTCTCTCTGCGGCGTGTGATGCTCGTGGGCTCGTTTGTGTTTTTGGTGGCGTCCATTGCCTGCTCCTGGGCGCCCAACCTGCAAGTGATGATCATCATTCGGGTGATCCAGGGCGCCGCCGGCGCAGTGCTGATTCCCTTGTCATTCCAGCTGATCATCACTGAACTGCCGCCCAGCAAGATCGCGATGGGCATGGCCTTGTTCGCGCTGTCCAACAGCGTCGCCCAGGCCGCCGGGCCGTCCATTGGTGGCTGGCTGACCGATGCCTATTCCTGGCGCTGGATCTTTTACCTGCAACTGGCCCCCGGCATTCTCTTGTTGTTGGCGGTGGCATGGTCGATCGATGCCAAGCCCATGCAGTTGAGCCTGCTCAAACGCGGCGATTGGGGCGGGATCATCGCCATGATCGTCGGCCTGGGTGGCTTGCAGATTGTGCTGGAAGAAGGTGGCCGCAAGGACTGGTTTGGCTCCGATTTCATTGTGTGGATGTCACTGGTGGCCGGCGTGGCCCTGGTGTACTTCGTGCTGTCGCAGTTGTATGGCAGTCGCTCCTTCATCAACCTGCGCCTGCTCAAGAGCTACAACTTCGGCGTGGCCAGCGCAGCGATGTTCATCTTTGGCGGGGCGACTTTCGGCCTGGTGTTCCTGGTGCCCAATTACCTGTCCCAACTGCAGGGCTACAACGCCCGGGAGATTGGCATCAGCCTGATCGCCTACGGCATGGTGCAGCTGGTACTGGCGCCGTTCATGCCGCGCCTGATGAAGTGGCTCAACCCGAAACTGATGGTCGCCAGTGGCTTTTTCATTATGGCCCTGGGGTGCTACCTCGGCGCGCACCTGGACGTGGACAGCGCCGCCAACGTGATTATTCCGTCCACCGTGGTACGGGGCATCGGGCAGCCGCTGATCATGGTGGCGCTTTCCGTGCTCGCGGTGTCTGGCCTGGCCAAAGATGAAGCCGGCTCCGCCTCGGCCTTGTTCTCCATGCTGCGCAACCTGGGTGGTGCCGTGGGTACCGCGGGCCTGACGCAGATCGTGGCCATGCGCGAGCGCTTTCACTCTGAGCGGGTAGGGGAGTCGATCACGCTGTTTTCCCCGTCCTTTCAGGAGCGCCTGCGCGCCAGCATGGCTGACAGCGAGGCTTTTATCTTCAACCAGCTATTACCCGCTCAACAGCAGGTCCTTGAGGGCTTGATCCACACCGTGCGTCGTGAGGCGTACCTGATGGCCTACAGCGATGCGTTTTATGTGTCCTGTATTGCGTTGATCGTGTGCGGGGTAGCAGCCTTGGCATTACGGCAGTCAGCCAAGAGCGGATAACCACGCCAAGCAGGTGTTGAACTTGTACAGCCCACTGCATTTGGTAGGCGCCCACTATCCGCCCTTCGGAAAAAAGGAGCTCTCTCATGCAACAACCCGATACCCTGGTCCGTAACCCGGTGGGCAACCCTGTCGTCGCCAGCGTCAGCGTGAATGCCGAAGCTCGCAGTGTGTGGAGTGTGGTCGGAGATTTCGCCGGTTTCGCGAAGTTTATTCCGGCCTTGTCTCATATCGATATGACGGGCGAGGGCGTGCGTTCGGTACGCAAAAAGCTGTTCAAGGACGGCAATGTGGTGATCGAGCAACTCAACAGCCATGACGACCAAGCCATGACCATGACCTGGTCACTGATCTACACCTCGCTGAACATCGGCAACCTGTGGGCGCTGATGGAGGTGGTGCCACAAGGCCCGAACCAGAGCCTGGCGACCTGGACCATCATTGGTCAGCCCTACACGGGCGGCAAGGAAGACGTACCGGCGTTCGAAGCCTTCCTGCAAGGCTTTGCCGATGACGCGATGAAGAACGTACAGGCACTCTTCAACTGACATGACGCGCAGGGTGGCGCGCTGAGAATGTGCCTAGGTAGGAGCGAGCTTGCTCGCGAAAAACCTGAGGGCGCCGCGTACTCTCAACATGCCAGCGTCATCGTTAACGTCTTTCGCGAGCAAGCTCGCTCCTACAGTGGGGTGGGCCTTCCCCGACAGTGCCCACCGTTTATGGTTTTGGAAAGGTCTCGGGTTTATAAGTAAAAGCCCACCATTTAAACGGATTCCAATGGGGGTTTTTCTTTGCCGGTTTGAAGTTTCTGTTTTTTGCCATTTCTCGAGAGACGTATTTTTCCGCTTCGGATCTGGCCAATGCCTTATCAGCGTCAGTCAGTGGAGTGTTCTGATTTTTTTTCAGGGTGTCCAGATAGATATTTTCTACTTTTACAATCGCAGCATTTATATCTTCCGGTACTAGGTTGGCGGTGAGGGTGCCGCTATAGCCCTTGACAGGGCGCCCTATGAGCTTCTGAAACTCCGCCGCGAAGGACGCATCTCCACCACTTGCAGAGTCACATGACAGTAGTCTTACGTTGTCAAACGTTTCCGGGTAAATGCCCGAGTCATGAAGTGTCTGAAGTAACTCTTGTGGCGTATTGAGTTTTCCGTTGTATGAAACTTTCGAGATGCCAGTAGCCGGGTCGACGCTTCCGTGCACCAGGATGTTGAGTCGTTCTTGACGGCCGTTTTTGTTGAAGTCGGTAAATGTATAAAGTTTTTCGTCAAGGGAATTTAGCTCGTTAAGCTCTCCACTTAGTACTACGTTTTTATCCACAGTGGAAAAAAGCGCTTCGCCGGTCGGTAAGTTCTCTACGGATGTCAGAAGTGAGCGCTCACTGTTTGGTATTTCGATTGTCGGAGGGACACCTTCACTGACGTGTGGTGTATCCGGTTCGCTTGGTGCGGTATTGGCGACGGAGGACACGTCGCTGTCATTCGCGGCGTTTACTTTCCTCACGAAATCAAAACGGTTGCTTTGCTCATTGTATTTCCAGCCGTAATGTTCGCTGCCAGCGATAGTCGATGCGGAGGGTGCTTCGCCCAACCCAGCCTCAGCTCCAAATGGTGCGAGTTCGTGCGCCAGCTGCAAGCCCGATATCACTGCAGCCGCTGTGCCGCCAACACGATCGTCGGCGGTCATACCATAAATGGAATCATGGGTACCGAAGACAATATTGCCCGCGTTTCCAAGGATGGGCACATAGCCGAAGGTGCGCCCCCATAATTCTTTGGCTTCCTTCCACGTTTGCTTCGAGGAACCAAATACCTCTGTTTGATCGGCCCGCACGGCATTGTTGGCGTTGATCTTTTTATAATTGCTGGCAATACCAGAGTTCAGATCTCCAAATTTTAAATGGTAGGTTTTCTTTCGCGATTGAGTGTAATTAAATAACTCTCTAACCGGAATCTGTTTGTCGCTGAGTAGATTTTTGCGTCCCGGATAGTGCGCATGATTACCCTCAATCAAATTTTCGAGCACACTGCTCGCTGATGGCCAATGAGCATCCTTTCCGCCTTGTCTGTCTTCGGCGTTAAAGCTGGCTTTTAAGGCATCACGGTTGTCTTTGGCCCAACGAGCAAAATCATCGTCTCCGCGTATTTCGCTGACTGTGCCGTTCTTCAAGTCGAGCATCAGGCCTTGATTGGGGCGGGTGTCATAATTGCCGTGATAGTTGACATAAGGAATAAACGCATACCCGGCCAGTGGATAACCGTATATGTTGGGTATGACGACATTTCCCTTATTGTCTAGCGTGCGTTCAACGGCTGATCGGCCTTCAGGCGATAGCATTTTATACGCATCTTTGTCGTTACGCAGGCCTTGCAAAGTTCCCAGCACAACATAAGCATCGGCTTTTCCCGAGTGCTTCGCCAATTCGCCCGTCTCGTCGCTCATGGTGGAGGCGACATCATCTTGCCAATGATTTTGTAGCTTCGCACCCAGCGCTTCCAGATCGTTGATCTTGCTCCGGTCTTGCGGCTTGATTTCCATGGTCTGGAAGTTGAGCAGGCCACCTCCCGGTGGTTTATCGTGCTTAAGAGCACCGGCTGCAATTTCCCATGCAAAATAGGTGCGTGTATCGGTGTTGGTCTCGACTTCCGGCTTCCATTTTCCAACGTAACTTTTGAAAGTTACAGTGATTTTTTCATGCGGGTCGAACCCGGCAGCCAATAACCCGCCGCTGAAATAACCGGCAGGCTCCAGGAACGGGCGAGTTTTCTGGAACCTGATATTACTTTCGTTTTCTTCACCGCTTTCTTCTATTTTCTTGATTTGCGTGACAACACGGTCGGCGTAAGCGTCAATCCTCTGTAGCTGTTCCTGGTGCGTATAACTTGCTGTGGGAGGGGAAACGCTGACAGAGCCATAAATGACTCCCTTGGCGAAATCTAACTCATGGTCGGGGGCGGGCGCAGGGATCGGTTTTTGTCCCAGCCCCAGCTTTTTATCTTCCGAGGCGCTCGGCGCGTCCGGAAGTGTATTTTTGACTGGCGGTGCATCGTCAATTGCCCGAGTGGAGCGACGGTGTTCAGCATTTGTTGTATGGGGATAGTTGCTGAGTGGCTGTGGCACGGGCGAGAATATATTCATTGCTGGGTCACTTTATTTATATGAGATCAACGATATAGCTTTAAACGCAGTCGTTCGGCGGGCGTGTGTGCACTGCACTAACATGCCATACCCTTTTAACGGGCTCACTGTTTAACCTCTGTTTATGGTTATAGACGCCAAAGGGAAGCGCTGAATTTTCTGGTGCGTCCGTCTGTCGAGCTTATTTTCTCTTGTTTGAAAATATCCGCATGAGGTTAGTTTTTTGTTGGGTGGTTGAGGTCTGTGAAAGGTTCCACTTTCTGGGTGTGCTTTGTTTGTAAGAACGCGATCATAAGGACCAACCTACAGCGACCCGAGAAAAAGCGTACAACTGAGCGCGCCGGCTGGCACGCTGAGAATGTGCCTGTGGAGCGAGCTTGCTCGCGAAAAACCTGAGGGCGCCGTGTACTCCAAGCATGCCAGCATCATCGTTAACGTTCTTCGCGAGCAAGCTCGCTCCTACAGTGGGGTGGCTTTACCCTTTAGTTGATGGCCTGATCAATCCCCGCCTGCAAGGCCTGGCTCTCACTGTGCCCACCCGCTCGCAGCGGGCCCAGATTTAAAGCTTGGTCCTTGCGCGTGGCGTCGTCGTGTTTCTGCGTCAGTTCGTCCTTGGCGCCCAGGGCCAGGTTGACCGGTGACTTCGAAACGTTCAGCCCGACATCGGCACGGTAGTCGCTGCCGGCCAGTGTGGTTGCAGTCACCTTGGAGCCACCCAGCTCAACCTTGCCATTGGGCGCACTGATCCGCGCGCCCGTGAGCTGGGTATCACCCTTCACCAGCAGGTTGACGCCGTGGCCTGCGCGAATGCCTGACGCCTGGGTGACGCTGTCCTTGACCACATGGCTGACATCCAGATACAGGGTCGGGGTGTAGCTGGTGTTGCCGCTCTTGTCGCCGAACAACACGCTTTCGGCGGTGTTGGCCACCTTGCTGCCGGTGGTGTCTTTGCCACTGACGGTGTAGCTGTCGCTGGTTTTTGGCCAGACCTTATCCTTGAAGCCAGACAGGCGTGTGCCCAGGGCGTCGGTCTTGTCTGCCAGGTAAGCCTTGGCCTTGTCCACGCGAGTACCGAAGGCGCCACGGGGTTGCGGGTTCACGTCGTAGCTGCCACTGCGGGTAAGTTTTTCGCCCAGGCGTTCCTTGGCATTGACCACGCTGTTGACCACGCTGTCCTTGGCCGAAGCCAGGTGCCCGGTGCCTTTGTCTACGACGTTCTCCAGCTTGTCGCGATGCTTGTCGAACGCACCTTCAGCCTTGGCTTGTACCTTGTCCTTCAGGGGGCCGCTGGTTTTGGCCAGCTTATCCACCACCCCCGGCTGGTTCTTCTCGACATCCAGCCTGGCGTCAACATTCACCTGGGTGCTGTTGACGTGGTCCTTGCGGCTTTCGACGACGAGGTCGCCGCCCACCGTGCCGTGCACCTTGTCGGCGTCGATACGCGCTCCGGCCAGATGGGTATCGCCGCCACTGTTTAGGGTGACGTCACCCGCCGTGATCACGCTGTTGTGCTGCGTGGTGCCTTGCAAGTGATCCACATCGACCTTGGCCCGCGCATTGATGCCGCGCTGGGTCTTGGGTGTCTCATGTTCACCGGCGTCGGCCAAGGTGGTTTTGCCGATGCTGGCGCCTGCGCCCAGGGTCACGCCCCAGCTGTTATGGGCCTGGGTCGATTGTGCGGACTCTTGCAGGATGCCGCCGTTTTGCGCATCCAGGCTAACGCTGGCTGCGCTGACCTGAGTGCCCTGCAAGTGGATGGCATCGGTTGCCTCAGCGCCACTGGCGAGGCTGACCTTGCCGCTGCTGTGCAATTGCCCGACGACCGCGCTCTTGTCGTTCTCCGCCACTTTACCAATATTGAAATTGGCGCTGAGGCTGCCGGTCTTGCTGCTGCTTTCGGCGCTGCTGGTCTTGCCGGCACCGAGGGTCAGACCGCCGCCCAGGTTGCTGCCGTTGCTGACGTGGCTGTCGGTGGCGGCTTGCAGGTCCAGCTTGCCGCCGGCATTGAGGCTGATATCGCCAGCCTTTGCGCCCGTGCTGCCGATCTGCGTGCCTTGCAGGGTCATGTCTGCGCCGCTGCTGAACTGAACGGGGCCGCTGCCTTGAATGGTCGCGACCTGTGCCTGGCTGTTCTGGATGTCCAGGCGCTTGTTATCCAACTGCACGCCGGCACCGAGGTTGATGTTGCTGCCATTCGCACCGGGCGCGGTGCCCACCGTCAGTGAGCCGTTGCCGCGCAGCGTGCTGCTGTTTTTGCTCTGGGTGTTGGTGGCCTGGTTGAGCGCCAGCTCACCGCCGGTCTTGAGGTTAACCCCGGCCTGGCCGCCGTCGAACTGGCTGCCTTCATAACGGGCATCGCCCTTGGCCTCGATGCTCACGCCTTGGCTGGCCACATAGCTGCCGAGCACCGCCGTGCTGGTGGATTCGCGCACATCGCTGCTGCCGCCCAGGCCGCTGCCGCGCACATTCACGTCTTCGCCGGTGGTGGTATAGACCCGCACGCCAGCCTTGGCGTCCACGCTTTGCTCGCTGCTGCTGTGGGTGTTGGCCGCTGCCGTGGCCAGGTGCTCGCCGGCCTTGATGTTCAGCCCGCCCTCGGTGGCGCGGTACTGGGTGCCCTCGTCCTGCAACGTGCCGGCTGCATTGACCTGCACCGCGGCGCCACTGAACTGGCTGACCACGGCGGTGCTGTCTTGCGTTGTGCCGGTTTTGTTCGTGTGCCCGACTTCCACATCCAGGCCGACATTGGGTTGCTCGAACGCGTCCAGCAAACCGGGCTGATGGAACTTGGCCTGGGCCACGCCCTCGACGGCTTTTTCGATCGGGCGGGTAATGCCTTTGTATTCCACATTGGCGCCAACATCGGCGGTCCAGCCGTTTTCCTTGTGGGTGCTGGTCTCGGTGGAATGGGCAGCCTGGTTGTCGATCTGACCCGCGTTGACCTGCAGTTCGGCGCCGGCCTTGGCCTGTGCACCCTCGCTGGTGAAGGTGTTGCCAGCGTTGATGGTCAGCTTGCCGGTCGCGGCCACGGTGCTGGTTTGCGCGGTGGTTTTTTCAGTGGTGTCTTGGCTGCTTTGGTGGCTGAACTGAGCGCCACTGCCTGCCCGATCAATGCCGCCGGTGTAATAGAAACTGCCGCCGGTGGTGGTGGTGTCGACGGCTTCGGTGCGCTTGTCGTGGGCGGCCAACAGCTCGACGTTGTTGCCGCTCAGGGTGGCATCGCCTGCGGTTGCCTTGAGGTCCGAACCCTGGATGCTCACATCGCCACCGGCCTTTACTACGACACTGCCGCCCTTGAGGCTGGAACCCTGCTGCTGGGTGGTGTCGGTCTTGCGGGTTTGCTGCTGGTCTTCATAGCTCAACCCCGCACGGTACTGGCGGCTGACGCCCTCGGTTTCCTTGGCGTAGCCATCGAAGCCACGGCTATGGGTGCGAGTGGTGTCGTGGGTTGTGTTCTCGGCGGCAACGACCTTGATATCGCCCTTGGCATCCGCTTGCAGTTCACCCGCGGCGGATACCTGGGAGCCACTGACGGTGATGTCCTTGGCACTTTGCAGCTTGAGGTTGCTGTCCGAGCGCAGGTCGCTGGCAACCACGGTGCTGTCCTTGAGGTTCTTGCGGCTTTCATCCTTGGAGAGGCCGAAGAATTTGCTGTCATTGTTGTAGCGGTTGTCGTGGGAGCTGTCCTGGACGCCGTCGATCACCAGCGAACCTTTGTCGCTGATGACATTGGCCTGCTTGCCGCCACGGGCCTGGCTACCGCTGATGCGCACGTCGTCGGCCTTGACGATCAGCTTGCCGTCGGCGTTGACTTTGCTGCCGGTGTTCGACGTCTTGCCCTGGTCACCGTCGCCTTGCTTGCCGAAGAAGCTGCCACCGGTGAGGTCGCCGGAGTAGGCGTTGTCGCGGCTGCTCTGGGTACGGCTGGCGCTGGTGATTTCCACGTGCCGGGCGGCCAGTTGAATATCGCCGGGGGTTTTCAGCTCGGCGCCTTGCACTTGCAGCTTCTGTTGGCTGGTCAGCTCCAGTGTCTTTCCGGCCTTGAGGCTGCTGGTGATGCTGCGTTGTTCGCTGCTGGATTTATCCCAGTTGGCTTTCCACAGGTGTTTGCGATGGTTGCCCTGGTCGCGGCTTTCATGGGTTTCGGTGGCGGCGTTCACCTGAAGGTCTGCGCCGCTGTCGACGCGCAGAGTGTTGCCCGCTTCCACATGGCTGGCTTTGATCTCGGTGTTGGCGCCGGAAGACAGCGCCGCGTCCTGTTGCGCCACGACCTTGTTGCCGTGCTGGCGCGAGTCTTTGTCGGTGGTGGTGCGGTCGTAGGTTTCGTAGGTGAACAAGAAGTTGCTGTTGTTCCACTGCTCACGCTTTTCCTGGAGCTTGCGGCTTTCCAGGCTGCTGAGGGTCAGGTTGCGGCTGGCGTCGAGTTTGACGTTGCGCCCGCTGACGTCGGTGGCGGCCAGGTTCAAGTCCTTGGCACTGTGCAAATCGACATCGCCCTGGCGGCTGTGCACGCCAGCGCGGGTGGCGTCGAGGCTGTCGGCATGCACATGGCCGCTGATGTCGAGGTCGCCGGCCGAACTGATCTTCACCCCGTCAGTGCCTTGCACCTGCACACCGCCCACACGCACACCGGCGCCCTCGGCGGTGCTGATGATGTTGATGCGCCCGGCCTGCATGGCGCCGAACAGGCGTGCGTCGATGCGTTGGTCCTGGGTCTTGCTGGCCGGGTCGACTTGGCGCACTTGCCCGCTGGCGAAATCGACCTGATTACGGCCCACCGTGAGGTTCAATTGATCGCGGGCGCTGAGGCGACCTTCGCTGTCGATGCGCGGCGCGATCAGGTTGATAGAGCCCTCGCGGTTGTGCAGGCCCTGGCCTTGCACTGTCAGTTGGCCGTTGGCATCGCGGGTGCTCAAGGCTTGCAGCTTGCCGTCGTTGAGTTCAGGGCGGCCGACCACCAGGTTGGCATTGGGCGTGTTGATGAAACTGCCGCCATTCACCGAAATGCCGTTAGGGTTGGCCAGCACGTAATCGGCTGCCTGGCCAAAAATCTCCTGGGCGCCATTGAGGGTCGAGGCGTTGCGGCTGATCACTTCATTGAGGATCACGCTCGCCGCCTGGCCCTGGAACTGCGGGTTGGCTGCCAACTGCCCGGCGAGTTGGGACTGGCCAGCCTGCAAGGCGTTGTTCAACACCAGGCCCTGGCGGTCGACGTTGTAGTCCAAAAACTGGTTATGGGACAGGCCACCGGCGTTCGGCGCGACGATGTTGACGATGGGTACACCGCCCTGGTTTTGCAGTTGCGGCGTGCCGCCAGGGCCTTCGACGACGGTCAAGCCTGCGGCGAGCGCGAGTTGCGGCAGCAGGAACAGGCTGGCGATGGCCCAGCGCAGTTTGCCCTGGGGTGAAAGGTGGAAGCTGTGTGGAGTAGTCGGCATAAATAATCTCGCTCTGTGTTGGCTGATCCACGACGCGCGTTGTTCGTTGCAACGCTGCTGGAGTGGCCAGGTACGGCGGTGACTCAGGCAAAAAACGGGTGTGAGCTCATATCTGCACGCTAAGGCGCGTCAGCCAGACCTCCGGCTCCTGGCGAAAACCTGTAGGGGTGTTGAGGTTGCGTTGGTAGTCGACGTCGAGCTGCACGTTCTTCCAGCTCAGGTTGAGCCCCGCGCTGGCGCCGCTCAGGCGTTGGCTCCGGGCACCGTGTTCGTGCTTGACCCAGCCGTTGTCCAGGCCCAGGCGCGGGGTGAGCTTCACCGGCAAGTCAGTATTGAGCGGCAGGCGCAAAGTGTTGCGCCATACCGTGCCAATGGCACCGGAAGTACTGTTTTCGCGGTAGCCGCGCACGGCCGAGTCGTCGGTGATCAGCAGTTGTTCGATGGCGGGCAATGCATCCGGGCTGTACTGCACCGATAACTGGCTTTGCCACTGCCACGGCTGCGCTGCCCATTGGCCGTTGCGCCATTGGGTGAGGTTGGCGCGGTACTTTTGAAACTGCGCCTTGGGCTGGTTTTTCTGCACTTGGCTGGCATCGCGATCGGCGCCGAACCAGGTCAGGCCCTGGGCGTAGTTGACGTCCAGGTTCCACACCGCACTGTTGAGCCAGAACAGGTTCAGGCCCGCTTCGGCCACGGTCAGCGTCGGGCTCTGGATGTCCAGGTGTACCTTTTGCAGGTAGCTGTCGACGTCTTTGTAGGCCAGTTGCAGGTTGGCGCTCAGTTGGTGGCCCTGGTCGCGCCACAGCACACGGTCGCTGCGCAGGCTGACTTGATCGGTGCGGCCACTGTTGTAGAACGTGGCACGGCTGAGCTTGAACGGCGAGCGGTATTCGGCATGGCTGGCGAACAGGCTGTAGGTCCAGTAACCGTAGGGAATCGAGTAGAACAGGCTGTGGCTGCGGCTGTAGCGCGGCCCATGGTTGAGCGTGTCGCTGAAGCTCAGGTTGAGCGAGTCGTTGATTTGCAGCGGGCTGTCCAGGCTCAAGTTGATTGCATTGCGATCCCGCCCGGTGCCGGCGCTGCCGAGGTTATCCACCCCCAGGCCCAGGGCCCAGCGCGAGGCGCTGCTGCGCGTGCGCAGGATGATGCGCGAGGCGCCCGCAGTGCTGCCTGGGGCGATGTCGGCGGTGAGGTCGACCGAGCGCAGGCGATTGAGCTGGTCCAGGCCCTGTTCCAGGTCTCGCAGGTTCAGTGGTTTGCCGAGCATGCCGGGGAATGCCCCGCCCAATGACACCGGCAGGCTCTGGTCGGCCAGCTCGATGGTCTCCAGGTAGCCTTCTTCGACGTGAATATCCAGCGGCTGCCCGGCGGTGGGTGCACTGATCAGGTAGGGGCGGCTGGCGATATAACCGGCCTCGACATACAGCCGGGTGATCTCGGCCAGCAGGCGGTTGATCTGGGTGACGCCCATGCAAGGCGCCACGTAGGGCTCGATGTGTTTGTCCAACTCGGCACGGCTGAACAGCGTGACCCCGGCCAGGCGCGTACCGCTCAAGGGCCAGCAATGTTCATCCTTGGCGATGTCCGTGGGCAAGGCGGGTATGGCCGCTGGTGTACCGAAGCTGCCGCGTTGCATCTGGCGTTGGCGCTGCTCCAGGTGTAATTGCTGCAGGTCGCGTTGCTGTTGTTGCTGCAAGCGCAGGGCTTCCTGGCCTGGCTGCGGCACCTCGGCGCCAGCCACGGGCAGCGCCCACAGGCAGAGCAGGGCGATGCCCAGATTACGGATACAACACAAGTGTCCGGTTGAGAGCTGATTTGGCACTCGACATCCTTAACGTAGAAATACACACGATCCATACCGTCTGAGCCAGCGTTGAACTCAGCGGTAGTTGCCCTACTTGAGTGAGTGGTCGACGGTTTGTTACATCGCTGTAGGATTTATTACACAAGACGTAAGAAAAATCGCGTAATTCAGTGCTTAAATGCACAAAATTAGGGCGCGACAGGGTGTGGGGGCCTGATATTCCTGATTTTTCAGGCGTGTGGGAGGGAAAGGGTCGGTTTTGATTGTTGTGCAGGCATCGCCTAATCGGCGTGTCGCGGCCAGGGATCGGGCACTTGGCCGGGTCACTAGATTAGGCTTTTGAATCCATTGGATATTCTGTAGCCTTGCGCAGCTTTAAGCTTTACCCGTGCTTGATGAACAAAAACACTTCGTCCGGCGGCGCCCGAAGGGCTCCGGAGCCGGTGGTACACTCGACTTTCGCGCTACTGCGCCTGCAGGTCTTGCGAACATGACGCACATTTCCGAACGCCTACTGGTTCAAGCCCACCTCGACGCCAAGCAGCCCAAGGTGCTCAGCGCTGCTGAAGAGGCGAGCCTGCGAACCGCCATTGCCGCCGAGCTCAAGGCTCAGGACGCGGTGTTGGTTGCCCACTTTTATTGCGACCCGGTGATTCAGGCCCTGGCCGAAGAAACCGGTGGCTGTGTTTCCGACTCCCTGGAGATGGCGCGCTTCGGTGCCGCCCACCCTGCCAAGACCGTACTGGTGGCTGGCGTGCGTTTCATGGGGGAGACCGCCAAGATCCTCACGCCTGAAAAACGCATCCTGATGCCGACCCTGGAAGCCACCTGCTCCCTGGACCTGGGTTGCCCGGTGGATGAGTTTTCCGCGTTCTGCGATCAACACCCCGAGCGCACCGTGGTGGTGTACGCCAACACCTCGGCGGCGGTCAAAGCCCGGGCGGATTGGGTGGTGACCTCCAGCTGCGCGCTGGAAATCGTCGAAAGCCTGATGGACAACGGCGAGACCATTATCTGGGGCCCGGACAAACACCTGGGCACCTACATCCAGCGCCAGACCGGTGCCGACATGCTGCTGTGGGACGGTGCCTGCATCGTCCACGAAGAGTTCAAGTCCAAGCAGCTCGAAGACATGAAGGCGCTCTACCCGGATGCAGCGATCCTGGTGCACCCGGAGTCACCGACTTCGGTGATCGAACTGGCGGACGCGGTGGGTTCCACCAGCCAGCTGATCGCCGCAGCGCAACGCTTGCCGAACAAAACCTTTATCGTCGCCACCGACCGCGGCATCTTCTACAAGATGCAGCAGCTGTGCCCGGACAAAGTCTTCGTCGAAGCGCCTACCGCCGGTAACGGTGCAGCCTGCCGCAGTTGCGCGCACTGCCCGTGGATGGCGATGAATACGCTGGAGCGCACGTTGCAATGCCTGCGCGAGGGCAGTAATGAGATCTTCGTGGAACCGGCGGTGATTCCGCAGGCGGTACGGCCGCTCAAGCGCATGCTCGACTTTACCCAGGCAGCACGGTTGAAACTGGCCGGCAACGCCTGATCCTCAGGCTGAGACAAATCAAAATGTGGGAGCTGGCTTGCCTGCGATAGCGGTGTAACAGTCACAGGTGTTTTGACTGCAAGACCGCTATCGCAGGCAAGCCAGCTCCCACAGTTGATCTGTGATGCGCTTGAGTTACTTCTTTTGCTTCGGGATCCGCACCAACTGCGTATCCGAATAGATGTCATGCCAGCTGCGTTTGTGTTTATCGAACAACGACCAGATAAACCCCAACCCCACGCACAGCCATGACGCAATCGACACCACAAAACGCAACAGTGCCTGCCACAGGCTGATCCGCGACCCATCGGCGTTTTGCACGCGCACGCCCCACACCTGCATGCCCAGGGTTTGCCCCGAATGGGTCCAGAACTTGGCGAAGAACCCGAACAGCACGAACAGCAGCAGAGTCGACAGCAACGGGTCACCGTCCAGCGCGCCGGACTCGGTGAGCGTGCGCATCTTCGCTTCGCCCACGAAGGCGATCCACACCAACTTGTAGATAAACGCGGTGACGATCAGCAGGGCGGTGCACAGCAGGAAATCGTAGAACATCGCTGCCAGGCGACGGCCCAGGCCAACGGCGGGGAATTCGCCCTGGGGGCTCAACAGGGGTTTGGACATGGCAGGGCTCTCTGGAGAAAGCACGCAGTTTACGCAATGGCGCCCATAAAAAAGCCCCTGATGTCATATCAGGGGCTTTTTGTCGCAGCAAGGATCAGCCTTCTGCTTGTACTTCGTCAGCCTGCAGGCCTTTTTGCCCTTGTACTGAAACGAAGGTGACCTTCTGGCCTTCCTTCAGGCTCTTGAAACCGTTGCCCTGGATAGCGCGGAAATGCACGAACAGATCCGGGCCGCTTTCAGGAGTGATAAAACCAAACCCTTTCTCGTCGTTGAACCACTTGACGGTACCGCTCTGACGTCCACCTTTATCCGACATTTTCTTCTTTCCTTTGACGCTAAAAATTAATGACAGCCCCTTTCACACGAAAGAGTACTGGGCTGGGTTGCAGGAAAGTAAGAGACGTCGAACGGGTTGTAGCAAACTACTTGAGCTACTGCCCAGGTCCAGGTTCCAAGCGACCCATGCAAACACAGTGGGCAAACTCTACGCCAACTAATATGAAAAAAACAAGCCCTTGTGCAGACCCTTGTTTTATTGGGTCTCATGACACTTTGTTGAGTGTTCTGATACCGGCTTATTCGATAGAGTTATTCACTTGTTATAGGGCGTCAGCTATAAAAAGCCTATCGTGAATGCACTGTTTTATGGCGGTTGCGTTACAGTTCAGTGCACATTAACGCAACCGCGTTACTTATAGAAACAGTCAATCAGCCACGGTAGTAACGTTGCGGAACGAATGGCATTTTACTTACACGCAGTGGCACCTTTTTCCCACGTACCATTGCGCTAACTTCGGTATCCAATGCGACAAATGCGCTGTCCAGGTAACCCATCGCCAGCGGGCCGCCCAAGGTTGGGCCAAAGCCTCCGCTGCACACGCTGCCGATTACCGTACCCTGTGCATCGACAATTTCAGCGCCTTCACGCACCGGGGTACGCTCCTGCGGCAGCAGGCCTACGCGTTTGCGCGCCACCCCGGT
This sequence comes from Pseudomonas sp. DW-iso17, assembly GCF_058725345.1. Lineage (NCBI taxonomy): Bacteria > Pseudomonadati > Pseudomonadota > Gammaproteobacteria > Pseudomonadales > Pseudomonadaceae > Pseudomonas > Pseudomonas sp. DW-iso17. Next base: position 52,942 of record NZ_JBZXEA010000004.1, read on the forward strand.
TTGCTGTTGGGTGAAGATGCGGTCGGCGCCAGGGAAGCCGCCGGCCCGTGCGCCATCGGCACGCCGAGCCTTGGAAATCGCCCACAACAGGCTGGCTTCGATTGGCGTGGTGTCGGTATTCATGTCGTGACCGTACAGGCACAGGCCGGCTTCCAGGCGTAGCGAATCGCGGGCGCCCAGGCCGATGGCCTGCACTTCGGTTTCGGCCAGCAGGCTGCGGGCCAGGCTCTCGGCATTGGCCGCCGGCACGGAGATTTCAAAGCCGTCTTCACCGGTGTAGCCGGAGCGGCTGACGTAGCACTCCACGCCCAGCAAACGCAGGGTGGCAAATTGCATGAAGGTCATCTGGGTGACTTCAGGGGCCAGGCGCGCCAATACTTTCACTGCCGCCGGGCCTTGCAGGGCGAGCAGGGCGCGTTCTTCGAACAGCGGTTCGATGGTGCATTGGTCGCCGATATGTGTACGCAGGTGCGCCAGGTCCTGGTCCTTGCAGGCGGCGTTGACCACCAGGAACAATTCGTCGTTGCCCAGGTTGGCGACCATCAGGTCGTCGAGGATGCCGCCTTGCTCGTTGGTGAACATCGCATAGCGCTGCATACCCACTGGCAGGTCGATGATATCGACGGGCACCAGGGTCTCCAGGGCCTTGGCGGCATTCGCGCCGGTGAGGCGGATCTGGCCCATGTGGGAAACATCGAACAACCCGGCCTGTTCACGGGTATGCAGGTGTTCCTTCATCACGCCCAATGGATACTGCACCGGCATGTCGTAGCCGGCGAAGGGCACCATGCGCGCGCCGAGTTCGAGGTGCAAGGCGTGCAGAGGAGTTTTCAACAGGGTTTCGGTGGACATATTCAGCTCCTGAAAAACGTGCCGACGCGCTTGTGGGCGTCAGCACTCGATAATGTTGACCGCCAAACCGCCACGGGCGGTTTCCTTGTATTTGCTTTTCATGTCGGCGCCGGTCTGGCGCATGGTGCGGATGACCTTGTCGAGGGACACAAAGTGCTGGCCGTCGCCACGCAGGGCCATGCGCACCGCATTGATCGCCTTCACCGAGCCCATGGCATTGCGCTCGATGCACGGCACCTGCACCAGCCCGCCAATGGGGTCGCAGGTCAGGCCGAGGTTGTGTTCCATGCCGATCTCGGCGGCGTTTTCCACTTGGGACACGCTGCCGCCCAGCACTTCACAGAGTGCGCCTGCGGCCATGGAACAGGCCACGCCGACTTCGCCCTGGCAACCGACTTCGGCGCCTGAGATCGAAGCATTTTCCTTGTACAAAATGCCGATGGCGGCCGCGGTGAGCAAAAAGCGCACCACACCGTCTTCGTTCGCGCCGGGGATGAAGCGCATGTAGTAGTGCAGCACGGCGGGAATGATCCCAGCCGCGCCATTGGTGGGCGCAGTGACCACGCGCCCGCCATTGGCGTTTTCTTCGTTGACTGCCAGCGCATACAGGTTGACCCAATCGAGCACCGACAGCGGGTCGCGCAGCGCCGACTCCGGGTTCTTGCACAACTGCCGATGCAAGGCCGCCGCCCGGCGCTTGACCTTCAAGCCTCCGGGCAAGATACCTTCGTTGCGACAGCCGGCATCGACGCAGTCCTGCATGACCTGCCAGATCTTCAACAACCCGCTGCGGGTTTCGGCTTCCGGGCGCCAGGCACTTTCATTGGTCAGCATCACCTGGCTGATAGACAGGCCATAGGTGGCGCAATGGCCGAGCAAGTCCTTGGCGTGTTTGAACGGGAAGGTCAGGGGTGTGGCGTCTTCGACGATACGGTCGGCGCCCGCCGCGTCTTCATCCACCACGAAACCGCCACCGACCGAGTAGTACTCGCGGCTACGGGTCTGAATGCCGGCGGCGTCAAAGGCACGAAAGATCATGCCGTTGGGGTGATAGGCAAGGGGCTTGCGAATCATCGCCAGGTGTTCTTTCTCGTTGAACGCAATGCTGTGTTCGCCGAGCAGGTTGAGGCGCCCGTCACTGCGCATCTGCGCCAGGCGTGCAGCCACGGTTTCGGTATTCACGGTGTCCGGATGTTCGCCTTCCAGGCCCAGCAACACAGCCTTGTCGCTGCCGTGGCCTTTGCCGGTGGCGCCCAGCGATCCATAGAGTTCCACCTTGATGCCGCAGGTGGCGTTGAGCAGGTTGTCACGCTTGAGCCCCTCGACGAATCGAGCGGCGGCACGCATCGGGCCGACGGTGTGGGAACTGGAGGGGCCGATGCCAATCTTGAACAGGTCGAACACGCTAAGGGACATGGTTGTTCTCCGGTTTCTTATTATTTTCTGAGGAGGACTCGGTCAATGTGGGAGCCGGGCTTGCCCGCGATAGCGGTGGGGCAGACAACATCACTGTCGGCTGATACACCGCTATCGCAGGCAAGCCAGCTCCCACACTGGCCGCGTATCTCCCGTCAGATCAGGCGTAGCTCTCGATAGAAGGGCACGCACACACCAGGTTGCGATCGCCAAACACGTTGTCAACCCGGCCAACCGGCGGCCAGTACTTGCCTTCGATCAATGAAGCCACCGGGTACACCGCTTGTTCACGGCTGTATGGGTGGCTCCATTCGCCCACCAGTTCAGCGGCGGTGTGCGGCGCGTTTTTGAGTGGGTTGTCGTCTTTGTCCAATGTGCCGTTTTCCACCGCGCGAATTTCTTCGCGGATGGCGATCATGGCGTCGCAGAAGCGGTCCAGCTCTTCCTTGGATTCACTTTCGGTCGGCTCGATCATCAAGGTGCCGGCCACCGGGAACGACATGGTCGGTGCATGGAAACCAAAATCGATCAGGCGCTTGGCCACGTCGTCCACGCTGATGCCGCTGCTGTCTTTCAACGGGCGCAGGTCCAGGATGCATTCGTGGGCCACCAGGCCATTGCTGCCGGTGTACAGCACGGGGTAGTGCTCTTCCAGGCGACGGGAAATGTAGTTGGCATTCAGGATCGCCAACTGCGACGCGCGCTTGAGGCCGGCGCCGCCCATCATGCTGATGTACATCCAGGTAATCGGCAAAATGCTCGCGCTGCCGAACGGCGCGGCGCACACCGCGCCTTCCTTGCGTTCCATGGCCGCGTGGCCGGGCAGGAATGGCGTGAGGTGCGACTTGACGCCAATCGGGCCAACGCCTGGGCCGCCACCGCCGTGGGGAATGCAGAAGGTCTTGTGCAGGTTCAGGTGGGACACGTCGCCGCCGAACTTGCCCGGTGCGCACAGGCCAACCATCGCGTTCATGTTGGCGCCGTCGATGTACACCTGGCCGCCGTTGTCATGAATGATCCCGCAGATTTCGCGGATACCTTCCTCGAACACGCCGTGGGTGGACGGGTAGGTGATCATCAGCGCAGCGAGGTGCTCGCGGTGCTCGATGGCCTTGGCGCGCAGGTCTTCGATGTCGACGTTGCCGCGCGCGTCGCAAGCGGTGACCACCACGCGCATGCCGGCCATGTTGGCGGTGGCAGGGTTGGTGCCGTGGGCTGACGACGGGATCAGGCAGATGTCGCGACGTGCTTCGCCACGGCTCTGGTGATAGGCACGGATGGCCAAGAGGCCGGCGTACTCACCCTGGGAACCGGCGTTGGGTTGCAGGGAGATCGCGTCGTAACCGGTGGCCGCGCAGAGCATGGCTTCCAGTTCGCTGGTCAGTTGCTGGTAGCCGGCGCTTTGCGCGGCGGGGGCGAACGGGTGCAGGGCACCGAATTCGGCCCAGGTCACCGGGATCATTTCGCTGGCGGCGTTGAGCTTCATGGTGCACGAACCCAGCGGGATCATGGTGCGGTCCAGGGCCAGGTCTTTGTCGGCCAGCTTGCGCAGGTAGCGCATCAGCTCGGTTTCCGAGTGGTAACGGTTGAAGACCGGGTGGCTGAGGATCGGCGACTGGCGCAGCAACGCGCTCGGCAGGGTGCTGTCGGTGGCAGCAAAGGCCGGCAGGGTTTTGCCGTCCGCGAAGAGGGCCCACAAGGCCTCGATATCGGCCTGGGTGGTGGTTTCGTCGACCGACAGGCCAACGCGCTCGCCATCCACCACGCGCAGGTTGATGCGCTGGGCGCGGGCCTTGTCGTGCAGGGCGGCGGTGTGGGCGCCGGTATTGAGGGTCAGGGTGTCGAAGAAGTGTGCCTGCTCGACGTTCTGGCCCAGGGCCGTCAAGCCCTTGGCCAGGATCGCGGTCAGCTGGTGAATGCGCTGGGCGATCTGGGTCAGGCCTTTGGGGCCGTGGTACACGGCGTACATGCTGGCGATGTTGGCCAGCAGCACTTGGGCAGTGCAGATGTTGCTGGTGGCTTTCTCGCGGCGGATATGTTGCTCGCGGGTCTGCATGGCCAGGCGCAGGGCCGGCTTGCCGAAGCGGTCGACGGAAACACCGACCAGACGGCCTGGCATGTCGCGCTTGAACGCATCCTTGGTGGAGAAGTACGCCGCGTGCGGGCCACCGAAGCCCAGTGGCACGCCAAAGCGCTGTGCGCTGCCAATGGCGACGTCGGCGCCGAATTCACCCGGCGGCGTCAGCAGGGTCAGGGCCATCAGGTCGGCGGCTACGGCGACCAGGGCGTTGGCGGCGTGGAAGCGCTCGGTCAGCTCGCGGTAATCGAATACATCGCCGTTACTGGCCGGGTATTGCAGCAGGGCACCGAAGAACGCGCTGACGTCGGTCAGTTCACGCTCATCGCCGACCACCACATCGATGCCCAAAGGTTCAGCACGGGTGCGCAATACGTCGAGGGTTTGCGGGTGGCTGTGCACCGACGCGAAGAACGCGTGGCTGCCTTTGTTCTTGCTCAGGCGCTTGCAGAAGGTCATGGCTTCAGCAGCGGCGGTGGCTTCGTCAAGCAGGGAGGCGTTGGCAATCGGCAGGCCGGTGAGGTCGCTGATCAGGGTCTGGAAATTCAGCAGGGCTTCCAGGCGGCCTTGGGAAATCTCGGGTTGATACGGCGTGTAGGCGGTGTACCAGGCCGGGTTTTCCAGCAGGTTGCGCAGGATCGGCGACGGCGTGTGGCAGTTGTAATAGCCCTGGCCGATGTAGGTCTTGAACAGTTGGTTCTGGCTGGCGATGGCCTTGATCTTGGCCAGGGCCTGGGCTTCGCTCAAGCCGTCTTCCAAGCCGAGCACGCTGGTGCCCTTGATGCTTTCCGGGATCACGCTGGCGCTCAGGGCTTCGAGGGAATCAAACCCCAGGCTGGCGAGCATTTGCTGCTCATCTTCCTGGCGCGGGCCGATGTGGCGGGCGATGAATTCGTTGGCGGTGGTCAGATTAACGGTCATGGCGCGCTCCTCAAGCTTCAGCGTTGGCTTTGATCAGACGGTCGTACGCATCCTGATCCAACAGCTTAGCCACTGCATCGGCATCGGCGGGTTTAAAGCGGAAGAACCAGCCTTCGCCCATCGGGTCTTCGTTGACCAGTTCCGGGCTGCCATCGAGCTTGTCGTTGACTTCGAGGACTTCACCGTCCAACGGCATGTACACACCACTGGCGGCCTTGACCGACTCCACGGTGGAGGCTTCGGCGCCCTTGGTATAAGCCTGCAACTCTGGCAGTTGCACGAAAACCACATCACCCAGCGCGTTCTGCGCAAAAGCGGTGATACCCACGGTGACGCTGCCATCGGCTTCGGCGCGCAGCCATTCGTGATCTTCAGTGAAACGCAACTCGCTCATGGAAACTCCTCAGGGCCAGAATCGTCTGGTGGACGGGATTGGAATAATGAGGAGTTGCTTAGCAATATCGCGGCCAATGTTATTAAGTCGTTATAGATCAACAGGTTAATAAATTTAACGAGAAGGTTGGCTGAATACGCTGTAGCGAATTCGCTACAGTCCGGTGCGTGAAAAAAAGCCTATGCGGATCAAAGCCTTGCATGGCTCGCAAAAAACAGGGTTGTAGCGATATCGTTACGCTGTAGCGCTTTCAGTACACTGGATGTCGTTCTCAGACCAAATCTGTAATGCGGTCTCTGTGGGAGCTGGCTTGCCTGCGATAGCGGTCTACCTGTCACTAGGGAGTTGGATGACCCAACGCTATCGCAGGCAAGCCAGCTCCCACAGTTGAACCGCGTTTATTCCGTCAGGGTTTGTTGGGAATGCCGTATTTGCGCAGGCGATGGGCAATCGCGGTATGGGAGGTTTGCAGGCGGCTGGCGAGCTGGCGGGTTGAGGGGTAGCTGGTGTAAAGCTTTTCCAGCAGATCGCGCTCAAAGTCTTCCACGGCCTGTTCCAGGCTGTCGACTTCGCTATCGCTCTGGCGCGCCACCGAGGTGCCGGCGATGTCCAGGTCGCCGATGTCCACCAGGCTGCTTTCGCAGATGGCGGCAGCGCGGAAGATCACGTTTTGCAACTGCCGCACGTTGCCCGGCCAGTGGTTGCCCAGCAGGGCTGGATAGGTACCCGGCGCCAGGCGGCAGACCGGGCGCTGGATCTGCGCGCAGGCTTGCTGCATGAAGTAGCGCGCCAGCAGCAGGATGTCCTGGCCGCGTTCACGCAAAGGCGGCACGGCGACGTTGAGCACGTTGAGGCGGTAAAACAGATCTTCGCGAAAGGTGCCTTCGCTGACCATCTTTTCCAGGTCGCGGTGGGTGGCGCTGAGGATGCGCACATTGACCTTTACTTCGCGGTCGCCACCCACGCGGCGAAAGCTGCCGTCGTTGAGAAAGCGCAGCAGTTTGGCTTGCAGGTACGGCGACATTTCACCGATCTCATCGAGAAACACCGTGCCCTGGTTGGCCAACTCCATCAGCCCCGGTTTACCACCGCGTTGCGCGCCGGTAAAGGCGCCCGGCGCATAGCCGAACAATTCACTTTCGGCGAGGTTTTCCGGCAACGCCGCGCAGTTCAGTGCCAGAAACGGCGCACTGTGACGCGTGCTGATGGCGTGGCAGGCGCGGGCCACCAGCTCTTTGCCGGTGCCGGTTTCGCCCTGGATCAGCAGCGGTGCATCCAGCGCCGCCACCCGTTGCGCCCGAGCCTTGAGCGTGCGGATCGCCGGGGACTCGCCCAGCAGCGCATCAAACCCTTCGGCATGGTCATGGTGCAGCGCCGACAGTTGTTCGCCGATGCGGTTGGGCTGGTAGAGGGTAAGCAGGGCGCCAGCGTCGGTGATCGGCGTGGCGCCCAGCAGCAAGGTCTGGCCGTTGACGCTGATCTCGCGCAACGGCAAGCGAAAGCCCTGGTCCAGCAAGGTTTCCAGCAAGGCCGGATCATCGAACAGCTCGGCGATGCTCTCACCGGCCGGTTCACGCCCGTACAAGGCGATCAGCGCCGGATTGGCCAGCAGGATCTTGCCTGCACTGTCCAGGGCCAGCACCGGGTCGGTCATGGCCGCCAGCAGGGCGTCGAGTTGCAAGTGGCGACGCTGGCCCGGAAGGATGTCGACGACCTTTACCGCCTGCACGCCGTGCACGCTGAACAACGCATCGCGCAGCTCTTCAAGCACCTCGGCGCTGAGGGTCGGCGCATCGATATAGACATTGGGCGGCACCATTTCCACCGCATCCAGATTGAGATTGCGCCCACCGAGCAAGGCCAGGACTTCCTGGGTGATGCCGACGCGGTCGATGAAGCTGACGTGGATACGCATGGGGCGGATCTTGATTCTGGAGTGCTGAGGGTGGCCAGTATGCCTTGGAGCCGGTGGAGATCAAAATGTGGGAGCTGGCTTGCCTGCGATGGCGGTGGGTCAGTTACCGAAAATATCGTCTGACAGGTCGCTATCGCAGGCAAGCCAGCGCCCACATTCGATTGGGGGGCAGGTTATTCCAGGTGTTCGGGTTTGACCGGGTCGCCGGATTTCACATCCAGTTGATGCCGCACATCTTCAAACATCAGGTCGTACTGCTTGTGCATCGACCCATTCAACACGGCCATCTTCGGCATGCCGTATTTCTGCGCGATGTTCATCGCGTGCCGGGCAAAGTCGTACGCCTGATCCTTGGGCAGGAAGAACTCTTCCTGGAGGTCCTTGCCCTGCACCGAACCGTGCAGTTTGAAGAGCATTCCCTTGCCTTCCTTTGGGTCCTGGCTGACTTCATAGTCGATGCACAGGTTATAGCTGTAGTCATGCTCGTTCAGCGCGTGTCGCTCGATATGCAGGTGGCCGGGTTCAAAGATAGCCATAGGCGTTTCTCCTCAACTTCACAGGTAGGTGATGCCAGGTTTGGCCGTGCTGATGCGCGTGCCGGCGCTGCCCTGGACGATGGCTTCGATGTCCGAGAGTGAACCGATCACCGCAGTTTTGCCAGTCTGGCGGGCGAACTCGCAGGCGGCCTGGACCTTGGGCCCCATGGAGCCGGCGGCGAAGCCGAGTTTTTCCATGTCGTCGGGGTGGGCCTGGCCGATGGCCTTCTGGGTGGGCTTGCCGAAGTCGATAAAGGCGGCGTTGACGTCGGTGGCGATCACCAGCAAATCGGCCTCCAGTTGCGTGGCCAGCAAGGAGGAACACAGGTCTTTGTCGATCACGGCTTCAATGCCGCGCAGCTTGCCGTCTTCGCCATACATCGTCGGGATGCCGCCGCCACCGGCGCAGATCACGATGGCTTTTTTCTCCAGCAGCCATTTGATCGGGCGAATTTCAAAGATGCGTTTGGGGCGCGGGCTGGCGACCACGCGGCGGTATTTGTCGCCATCGGGCGCGATGGCCCAACCTTTCTCGGCGGCGAGTTTCTCGGCTTCGGCTTTGGCATACACCGGGCCGATGGGCTTGGTAGGGTTCTGGAAGGCCGGGTCCTTGGCGTCCACTTCGACCTGGGTGAGCAGGGTGGCGAACGGCACTTCAAAGTCCAGGAGGTTGCCCAGTTCCTGTTCAATGATGTAGCCGATCATGCCCTCTGTCTCAGCGCCCAGCACGTCCAGCGGGTAAGGCGAGACGCTGGTGTAGGCCGCTGCCTGCAATGACAGCAGGCCCACTTGCGGGCCATTGCCGTGGGCGATCACCAACTCGTTGCCGGGGTGGATCTTGGCGATCTGTTCGGTGGCGATACGGATGTTGGCCCGTTGATTGTCTGCGGTCATGGGTTCACCACGACGCAGGAGGGCGTTGCCGCCCAGGGCTACGACGATGCGCATACAGAATGTCCTTCTAGAATGATCGTTCCCACGCTCTGCGTGGGAATGCCTCACCGGACGCTCTGCGTCCGCTCTTGTGGCGCAGAGCGCCACTGGCTGCATTCCCACGCGGAGCGTGGGAACGATCAGAGTGGGGTTAGATGTCTGCCAACGCCGACACCAGAATCGCCTTGATGGTATGCATGCGGTTTTCCGCCTGCTCGAAGGCGATATTGGCCGGCGACTCGAACACCTCTTCGGTCACTTCCACGCCATTGGCCAAGTGCGGATAGCGCGCCGCAATGTCCTTGCCGACCTTGGTTTCACTGTTGTGGAACGCCGGCAGGCAATGCATGAATTTCACCCGAGGGTTGCCCGAGGCTTTCATCATCTTGGCGTTGACCTGGTACGGCAGCAGTTGCTCGATGCGCTCGTCCCACGCTTCCACTGGTTCGCCCATGGACACCCAGATATCGGTGTGGATGAAGTCCACACCTTTCACGGCTTCTTTCGGGTCTTCGGTGATGGTGATGCGTGCGCCGCTTTCCTCGGCAAAGGCCTGGCATTGCTTGATGAAATCTTCATGGGGCCACAGCGCTTTGGGCGCGCCGATGCGCACGTCCATGCCCAGCTTGGCGCCGATCATCAGCAGCGAGTTGCCCATGTTGTAGCGGGCGTCCCCGAGGTAAGCGTAGCTGATGTCATGCAGCGGCTTGTCGCTGTGTTCGCGCATGGTCAGGGTGTCGGCGATCATCTGGGTCGGGTGGAATTCGGCGGTGAGGCCGTTGAACACCGGCACACCGGCGAACTTGGCCAGCTCTTCGACGATTTCCTGCTCAAAGCCACGGTATTCAATGGCATCGAACATCCGGCCCAGTACGCGGGCGGTGTCTTTCATGCTTTCTTTGTGGCCGATCTGCGACGACACCGGGTCGATATAGGTGACGTGGGCGCCCTGGTCATGGGCCGCGACTTCGAAGGCACAGCGAGTGCGGGTGGAGGTTTTTTCGAAGATCAGTGCGATGTTCTTGCCCTGCAAGTGCGGGCGCTCGGTGCCGGTGTATTTGGCGCGTTTGAGGTCGCGGGACAGGTCCAGCAGGTAATGCAGCTCGCGAGTGGTGTGGTGCATCAGCGACAGCAGGCTGCGGTTGCGCATATTGAAAGCCATGATGAAATCTCCTTAATAGTCGATAGGGTCGCGGATGATCGGGCAGGTCATGCAGTGGCCGCCGCCACGGCCTCGGCCGAGTTCACCGGCGCTGATGGTGATCACTTCCACACCGGCCTTGCGCAGCAGGGTGTTGGTGTAGGTGTTGCGGTCGTAGCCAATCACCACGCCCGGTTCCACGGCCACCACGTTGTTGCCGTCATCCCATTGCTCGCGTTCGGCGGCGAAGCTGTTGCCGCCGGTCTCGACCACGCGCAGGGCCTTGAGGTTGAGCGCTGCGGCCACGGTTTCGAGGAAGTTGGTTTTCTCGCGCTGAATGTCGATGCCGTGGGGCTTGCTCTCGTCAGGGCGCAGGGTGAAAGGCACGATCTGGTTGACCACTTCGGGGAAGACGGTGACCAGGTCGCGGTCGCAGAAGCTGAACACGGTGTCCAGGTGCATCGCGGCGCGGGATTTGGGCAGGCCGGCCACGATGACGCGCTCCACGGCTTTGTTCTGGAACAGGTTGCGCGCCAGTTGGCCAATGGCCTGGTGGGACGAACGCTCACCCATGCCGATCAACACCACGCCGTTGCCAATCGGCATCACGTCGCCGCCTTCCAGCGTCGCGGCGCCATGTTCCTGATCGGGGTCGCCGTACCAGATCTGGAAGTCCGCGTTGGTGAACTCAGGGTGGAATTTATAGATGGCGCTGGTCAGCAGGGTTTCCTGGCGGCGCGCCGGCCAGTACATCGGGTTGAGCGTCACGCCGCCGTAGATCCAGCAGGTGGTGTCGCGGGTGAACTGGGTGTTGGGCAGTGGCGGCAAGATGAAACTGGCATGGCCGAGAAAATCGCGGAACATCTCGATGGTCTTGCCACCGAAGCTGCTCGGCAGGTCGTCGGCCGATACGCCGCCAATCAGGTACTCGCTGATTTTGCGCGGCTCCAGGCTGCGCAGCCACGAACCGACTTCATCGACCAGGCCCAGGCCTACGGTGTTGGCGGTGATCTTGCGTTCCAGGATCCAGTCCAGCGCTTCGGGGTTGGCGACGATGTCGGTGAGCAGGTTGTGCATTTCCAGCACATCAATGTCCCGCTCGCGCATCTTGGTCACGAAGTCGAAGTGGTCGCGCTTGGCCTGGGCCACCCACAGCACGTCATCGAACAGCAGCTCGTCGCAGTTGTTTGGGGTCAGCCGCTGGTGGGCCAAACCTGGGGAGCACACCATGACTTTGCGCAGTTTGCCGGCTTCGGAATGTACGCCGTACTTCACTTTTTCCGTGGTCATTACAGATCCTCCAGTGAACAACAATTACAGGGTCAGGAAGCCGTCGTAGAGCCCATAGGCCGCCACCAGGGCGCCAATGACCACTGCGGCGAAAATCAGCTTCTCGACGGGGGTGAAAATCGGTTTGCCCAGTTCACGCTTGGCTTTGGCGAACAGGATCGCGCCAGGGGCATAGAGCAGGGCGGAGAGCAGCAGGTATTTGGTGCCGCCGGCGTAGAGCAGCCAGATCGCATAGATCAGGGCGATAGCGCCGATGAACAGGTCCTTTCTGCGCTCTTTGAGGGCGTTCTCGTAGGTCTCGCCGCGCACCGCCAGCAGCAGGGCGTAGGCCGCCGACCACAGGTAAGGCACCAGGATCATCGAGGTGGCGAGGTAGATCAGTGACAGGTAGGTGCTGGCGGAAAACAGCGTGATCACCAGGAATATCTGCACCATTGCGTTGGTCAGCCACAGGGCGTTGACCGGCACATGGTTGGCGTTTTCCTTGCGCAGGAACTCCGGCATGGTGTGGTCCTTGGCGGCGGCGAACATGATCTCCGCACACAGCAGCACCCAGGACAGCAGCGCGCCGAGCAGGGAGATGATCAAGCCCACGCTGATCAGCACCGCGCCCCAGTGGCCCACCACATGCTCCAGCACGGCGGCCATCGACGGGTTTTGCAGTTTGGCCAGTTCCGGCTGGGTCATGATCCCCAGGGACAGCACGTTCACCAGCATCAGGAACAGCAGCACAGTGATAAAGCCGATCACGGTGGCCTTGCCCACGTCACTGCGTTTCTCGGCACGGGACGAGAAGATGCTCGCGCCTTCGATGCCGATAAACACCCACACGGTGACCAGCATCATGTTGCGCACCTGGTTCATCACACTGCCCAGGTCCGGGTTTTTCACGCCCCAGATGTCAGCGGTGAAGATGTCCAGCTTGAACGCGAACAGGGCGATGAGCACGAACAGCAGCAGCGGCACCACCTTGGCGACGGTGGTCACCAGGTTGATGAACGCCGCTTCCTTGATCCCGCGCAGCACCAGGAAATGCACGGCCCATAACAGCACTGACGCAGCGATCACCGCCGTCGGGGTATTGCCCTCGCCAAAGACCGGGAAGAAATAGCCCAAGGTGCTGAACAGCAACACGAAGTAGCCGACGTTGCCCAGCCATGCGCTGATCCAGTAGCCCCAGGCGGATGAAAAGCCCATGTAGTCGCCGAAACCGGCCTTGGCGTAGGCGTAGACCCCGCCGTCGAGGTCAGGCTTGCGGTTGGCGAGGGTCTGGAACACGAAGGCGAGGGTCAACATGCCGATGGCGGTAATCACCCAGCCGATCAACACCGCACCGACATCGGCGCTGGCGGCCATGTTTTGTGGCAATGAAAAGATACCGCCGCCAATCATCGAGCCGACGACAAGTGCGACCAGGGCGCCTAGTCGAAGTTTTCCGGGAGTTTCAGACATTGCATGACTCCAATGCAGGAGAAGAGAGACCACAGAATAATTCCGTGCGCTAATCAAACAGCTGACTCAGATCACTTCATTGGCACATTCCATTGTGAATTAACGACTTAGGGTGAGGTTTTTGCGGACGAACAAGTCCCGCAAAGGCGCTTGATAGAGCGCTCTTTGCTTTGTGGTTAATCATTTGGTCGAGGGCATGGGTGTTGACGCTAGTTCGTATTTGCGAATGTGCAAATTTTTTGTACGTTGTTTGACTATCGCTTCATAATTGACGTATTTAAATTCTAAATAAGCCTAAACTTCCTACCTTTACATATCCTTATGTTATGACAACGTCATTAATCTGAATTACTTGTGTGCGCAGTTGTCGCCCAACCGTTTATTTCGAGGAAGCTGCATGACCCAACCCGCCCAGAAACTCCGGCTCAGTGCCCTGATCGCCCTGGTGGTGGGCTCGATGATTGGCGGCGGCATCTTTTCATTGCCGCAGAACATGGCCGCCCGTGCCGAAGTGGGCGCCATATTGATCGGCTGGGCGATCACCGCCATCGGCATGCTGACCCTGGCCTTTGTGTTCCAGACGTTGGCGAACCGTAAGCCCGAACTGGACTCCGGTGTGTATGCCTACGCCAAGGCGGGTTTTGGCGACTACATGGGCTTTTCATCCGCCTGGGGTTACTGGATCAGTGCGTGGATGGGCAATGTCGGTTATTTCGTCTTGCTATTCAGCACCCTCGGCTACTTTTTTCCGGCGTTCGGCCAGGGCAATACGCCGCTTGCCATCGGCTGCGCGTCGCTGTTGCTGTGGGCCGTACATTTTCTGGTGATGCGCGGGATCAAAGAGGCAGCGTTCATCAATCAGGTGACGACGGTGGCGAAGATCGTGCCGCTGCTGATGTTTATCGTGATCGCCGCCGTTGCATTCAAGGCGGATATTTTCACCCGCGATATCTGGGGAATGGGTAACCCGCAGATGGGCAGCGTGGTCGAGCAGGTGCGCCACATGATGCTGGTCACGGTGTTTGTATTTATCGGGATCGAAGGCGCCAGTGTGTATTCGGCGCGGGCGCAGAAACGCTCGGACGTGGGGCGCGCCACGGTGATTGGTTTCGTGGGCGTGCTGGCCTTGCTGGTGCTGGTGAATGTGTTGTCCCTGGGCATCATGAGCCAGCCGGAGCTGGCGCAATTGCAGAACCCGTCCCTGGCCGGTGTGTTGGAGCATGTCGTCGGGCCTTGGGGCGCGGTATTGATCAGTATCGGCCTGGCGGTTTCGCTGCTCGGCGCGTTGCTCTCCTGGGCGCTGCTGTGCGCGGAAATCCTCTATGCCACCGCCCAGGACAAGACCATGCCGGCGTTCCTGAAGAAGGAAAACGCCAATCAGGTGCCGGTCAATGCCTTATGGCTGACCAACGTGATGATCCAGGCATTTCTGGTGATCACGCTGTTTTCCGCCAGCACCTACACCACCCTGATCTACCTGGCGTCCTCGATGATCCTGGTGCCTTATTTGTGGTCGGCGGCCTATGCGGTGCTGTTGAGCGCGCGCGGCGAAACCTATGCAGGCTGGCAGCGCCGGCGCATGAAAGATCTGCTGGTGGGGCTGGTTGCCCTCGGCTACGCGATTTGGCTGCTGTATGCGGGGGGCTTGAAGTATTTGCTGCTGTCGGCGTTGCTGTACGCCCCGGGTGTGATCCTGTTTGCCCTGGCCAAGCGCGAGCAGGGCCTACCCTTGTTTACCGCCGTGGAAAAAGGCATTTTCAGCGGCGTGATCGCGGGCGCCGGGTTAGCCGCGTATGGGCTGTATAGCGGGGTATTGTCACTGTGAGATTGGCGTATCAACCGCCCTACGACTGGGCGGCGATGCTGGGGTTCCTATCGGCGCGGGCGATTACCGGGTTGGAAACCGTGGTCGCCGGCGTATATCGGCGCAGTATCAGTGTGGCGGGCCGACATGGCTGGGTCAGCGTCGAACCGGGCGTGGGGGATTGGCTGGAGGTGACGGTCGACTTTCCCGAGCCTGCAGCGATGCCTGAGATCGAGCGGCGCTTGCGCAGGATGTTTGATCTGGATGCGGTGCCTGAGGTGATCAACGCGCAATTGTCGCAAGATCCCCTGATGGCGCAACTGGCTGCGGCCCGCCCTGGCCTGCGGTTGCCAGGCACCTGGGACGGGTTGGAACTGGCGATTCGTGCAGTGCTGGGCCAGCAGATAACCGTGGTGGCGGCGATTCGCCTGGCGAGCAAGCTGGTGGCTCAGTATGGCCTGGCGCTGGCATCCCCGCACGCCGGTATCACCCACCTGTTCCCGACACCAGAAGTGCTGGCGGCGGCAGACCTGGCCACCCTGGGCATGCCCAAGGCGCGGGGTCGTACGTTGTCCGGTGTGGCCCAGGCGCTGTTGGATGATCCTCAGCTTTTCGAACCCAAGGCCAGCCTCCAGGACGGCGTTGCACGGCTGGTTGCGTTGCCGGGGATTGGAGAGTGGACCGCGCAGTACATCGCCATGCGCCAGTTGCGCGAGGTGGATGCATTTGCGTCGGGGGATATCGGGTTGATCAATGCTTTGGCAGCCTTGGAAGGTGGGCCGGTGTCGGCGCGGCAGTTATTGGCGCGGGCCGAGGCGTGGCGGCCGTTGAGGGCGTATGCGGCGCAGCATTTGTGGACGTCGTTGAACCGCGGGGATTGATAGCGACGGTGATGGCCCCATCGCGGGCAAGCCCGGCTCCCACACTGATCCTGTGGGAGCTGGCTTGCCTGCGATAGCGGTGCCCAGGTCACCACTGAGGTCGGTGTGACCCTAACTCCACCGCCGGCAAATCCCACTGCAACGGCGTGCCACTGATGCTCAGCGGCGCCAGTAGCCGGTGGGCCTGGCCCCAGGCTGTCTGCTCCACGACCAGGCCCTGGTCATTGATGTCTTCCTCACGCAATGCCGCTTGCTGTGACACTTGCCCGGCCGCCACCAGCAACTTCGCCGTGCGCGCCAACGACAAGCGCGCCGAACCGCCGCGTCCGGAGTCCAGGCGCTCGGCCAAAGCCCGGATCGCGCTGGCGGCCATCAAATAGCCGGTGGCGTGATCCAGCGCCTGCACCGGTAGCGGCAGCGGTTTATCCGTCTGTTTCCAGGCCATGCCGGCCTCGGCAATCCCGCTGCTCATCTGCACCAGGCTGTCAAAGCCACGCCGATTACGCCATGGGCCGCTCCAGCCGTAGGCGTTGAGGCTGACGTCGATCAGGCCGGGGGCGATGTGCTGACGTTCGCCAAGGGTATAACCCAGTTGCTCCAGGGCATCGGCGCGGTAACCGTGGAACAGAATGTCGGCGTCCTTGAGCAACGCTTCAAACACCTGCCGGTCGTCGTGGCGCTTTAGATCAAGGCGGGCGCAGCGTTTACCCAGGGTCATTTCCGGGACGACGCCAGGTTCGTTCCAGGTGGGCGAGTCGATGCGCAGTACGTCGGCGCCTAAGCCTGCGAGGAAACGACTGGCCACCGGGCCGGCCAGCACCCGGGTCAAATCCAGCACCTTGATGCCGGCCAGTGGGCGAGCGGCTGAGCCTAGCCAGGGTTTGTCGATGCCGGGTTCGAAGACCTGGCGCTGGATCAACGCTTCGGCGTTTACCGCCAAGCCTTGGGGATGCTGCTGCCAGGCTTGCCAGCTACGCATTTGCGCGGCACAACCGCCCGCATCGACAACCGCCTGTTCCAGTTCGGCGGCTTTCCAGGTCGCGACTCTACTCGCCATGGCGGCGCGATCAGCGGCAGACCCCAATACCCGCTCGGCCGCCGCACGATGATGGGGCGCGTTGGTGTGCAGGCGGATCCAGCCATCGACGCTGGCGTAATCACCCGCTACCGGGTCCCACAAAGGCGGCACTTGCCACCCCACGGGGCGAATCGACGAAGAGAACCACAACGAGGCCAGGCGCCGATCCACGCTGACGCTGGGCAGACGCCCGGTTTGTTGCTCAATCAACTGGGCGATAGCCTGGCCCGCGGCGCCGATGCTGGCGGCCGCCAGGTCAGTCACGGCAAAGGTCGAGGGCAAGGCACCGGCCTGGGTCTGGGGCAGTGGGGCGTGCGGTAACGCGAGTGCGGCTTGGATGGGAGTCAGCAGGTCAGTCATCAAAGGCCCTCCGTAAGAGAAGGGCCACTATAGAAGATCATCCCACTGGTGTGGCAACCCCAGGGATCAAGGGCAGTTCGATGCTGGCGATAAAGCCGCCATCGGGATGGTTGGCCAGGATCAGGTTGCCGCCATGGCGCTCGGCGGCGCGACGGGCGATGGCCAGGCCCAGGCCATGACCTTGGGCGGTCTGGCCCGGCGCCCGATAGAACGGCTCGCCCAATTGGCTCAGGTGCTCGGCTTCAACGCCGGGGCCGTGGTCGCGTACGCTGATCAGAATGCGCCCGCCTTGATGCTGGGCCTGCAATTCAATCGGTTCGCCCACCGGGTTGAAGCGCTGGGCATTGCGCAGCAGATTGTCCACGGCACGTTCGATCATGGTCGGCCAGCCTTTAAGCTGCAAATCATTGGCAGTCATCAGTTGCACCACTTGCTCGGGGGCACTGAGTTGGGCGTCCTTTTGCAGGGTTTTAAGCAACGGGGTGAGGTCGATGTCTTCGGCGCTGGCGTTGTCGGCGTCAACCCGTGCCAACACCAGGATCTCGCTGATCAAGGCTTCCAGGCGATCGCATTCGCGGGTCAGGCGCGGCCAGAGTTTTTCCCGCTCTTCGGGGCTGGCGCGTTCGGCCAGGGCCAGGGCGATACGCAAGCGCGCCAACGGCGAGCGCAGTTCGTGGGAGACGTCGCGCAGCAACTGGCGCTGGCTGCCGATCAGGCTTTGCAGGCGCGCGCCCATGCGGTTGAAGTCGTTAGCCAAGACACCGAATTCGTCGCGCCGGTTGGCCAGTTGCGCCAGGCTGTTTTGTTGATAGGTGGTTTGCCCCAGATCATGCACCGCGCCGCGCAAACGACTGAGCGGGCGAGTAATGGACAACGTCACCAGAAGGCTGAACAGGGTCAGCACCACCAGGGTAATCGCCAGGGCACTGAGCGGCCACAGCAGGCTGCTGCGGTGCCAGGCTTCCAGCTCCGGGTGGGGAATGCGGTAGATCAGCAGGTAGGTGTCGCCGGTTTTGTCGCTGGTGTACTCGGCGGTCAGGCGTCGCCACGGCAGGTGGCCGTCCTGGCTGTCGTTCTGCCGGGCTTCGAAGGCGGCGGCGCGGCGCGGGAAGGTGCCCCGCACCACCGGCTCGCCACTCTCGTTCAGCACTTGCACATCAATGTGGTACTGGCGTTTGCGCTGTTGCAGCAAGTCCTGGGCGGCGTCTTCGCCCTGGGCTTCATAGAGTTGCGTCCACTCTTGGGCCAGGTTGTTGAGGCCAGGGTGGCGGCTCAGAATCCAGGCGTCCTGGTTGAGCATATGCCCAAGCAAAATCGACAACCCGCCTACCAGGGCGATGGCCAGCCAGAAACTCGCCAGGATACGCCAGAACAATGAACGCACAGGAAACCCTCAAACAGGAAAAGCCCAGCGGCGCGAACCACTGGGCTGGGGTGAAGCTAGGCCATTATTGCGCTTTTTGCGCTTGCTGGGCTTTCCAGGCCTGGAACTCTTTCCATTCGGCGCGGCGCTCGGCTTGCTTCTTGACGATCTCGTCGTACTTCTTCTGTTGGTCGGGCTTGAGCACGGCGCGGATATCGGCCTGGGTTTTCTGCTTGCCGGCGGCGATTTCGTCCTGCATCGCCTTCTGGTCAGCGGCCGGCAGTTTGTCCAGGTACTTTTGGGTCAGGTCTTTGCGAGCGTGCCATTGCTCACCCATCAGCTTGCGGATCTGCTCACGCTGTTCCTTGCTCAAGTCCAACTGGCTGAACGGGCCACCTTTACCACGCGGACCGTGTTCACCGTGGCCTGGGCCACCCATCATGTGGCCTTCGTGGCCGCCCATCGGGCCCGGGCCTTCAGGCATGGCCATGGCGACGGTAGGCAGTGCAGCGGCGAGCATCAAAGCGATAAGGGTCTTGCGCATGGTGATTCTCCTGTCTCTATTCCGGTGAGTCCGGATGTGAGTAGGTTACGCAGCGCAAGGTCAGCGGCGGTCAGGGGAGGGTAAAGCTTCGGTAAAGACGGGTTTGACAGGAGCTGACAAAACCCTTGGAGGTGATGAAATCAATGGTGGGAGCTGGCTTGCCTGCGATAGCGGTGGGCCAGTTAGCATAACGGTGGACTGACACACCGCTATCGCAGGCAAGCCAGCTCCCACAGGGTTAAGCGGGATGTTTAGAGGCTGTAGTAGTAGCCACGACTACGCAGCGCCACGATGCGTGGCCGGCCATCCGGGTGTGGGCCGATCTTCTTGCGCAGGTTGCTGACGTGCATGTCCAGGCTGCGATCGTAGAGGGTCAACTTGCGGCCCAGGGCGATCTGCGCCAGTTCCTGTTTGTCCAGGGGCTCGCCGGGTTGACGCAGCAAGGCTTCAAGCAGGCGGCTTTCGGAGACGGTCAGGGTGAATTCCTGCTCATCAATGCTGACCACCCCGCGCACCGGGCTGAAGCACAAGTCGCCCAGTTCCAGCTGGGTCGATACCGCGGCCGGGTGGCTGCGTCGTAACACGGCGCGCAGGCGCGCCGTCAGTTCGCGCGGATCGCAAGGTTTGGCCAGGTAGTCGTCGGCGCCCAGTTCCAGGCCGAGGATGCGGTCCAGAGGCTCGCCCCGCGCCGAGAGCATCAGCACCGGCAACTCCGGGTGGTCGTTGCGCAGTTGCTTGAGCAACTCCAGGCCGCTGCCGTCGGGCAGCATCACATCGAGCACCACCGCCGCCGGGGCGGCTTCGGCCAAGGCTTTGCGGGCGCTCAGGCCGTCGTGGCAGGCGCGCACCTGGAAGCCTTCCTGGCTCAACCAACTGGTCAGCAGCTCACAGAGCTCCTGGTCATCATCTATCAGTAACAGCTCGCTCATGACTCACTCGATTTAGCCATTGTCGACGGCGACGACCCCACCGGTGACGCCGTGAGCCATTAGGAGTGCGCCGAAACGATTAGGTTCGACGCAGCCGGGTTCAAGGCAGGACTTGCTTGAACGGCTTGATCACCACATCGGCATAAACGCCAGCTGCAACGTAAGGGTCTGCCTTGGCCCAGGCCTCGGCGTCGGCCAGGGAGGCAAACTCGGCCACGATCAGGCTGCCGGTGAAGCCGGCGTCGCCCGGGTCATTGCTGTCGACCGCCGGGTGCGGGCCGGCCAGTACGATGCGGCCTTCGGCTTGCAGCTGTTTAAGGCGCTCGACGTGGGCCGGGCGTACGCTCAAGCGTTTTTCCAGCGAGTTGGCAATATCGGTGGCAATGATGGCGTAGAGCATGTCAGTCCTCGGTTTTCGGCGTGGTAGACGCGGTGTCATGCAGGTGGCGCGACAGGTAGATGCCCTGGCCGATCAGGAACAATACGGTCATGCCCAGGCTGCCGAACACTTTGAAGTCGACCCAGTAGTCCTGGAACGTGAAGGCCACGAACAGGTTGGCGGCACCGCAGAACAGGAAAAACACGATCCAGGCCACGTTCAGGCGCACCCACACCGGCTCCGGCAAGGTCAGCGCATGGCCCATGATTCGCTTGATCAGCAGGCGGTCACCAATGAAGTGGCTGCCGATGAACACCAGGGCGAACAGCCAGTTCACCACCGGGGCTTTCCATTTAAGGAAGGTTTCGCTGTGGAAGGCCAGGGTCAGGCCACCGAATACCAGGCAGGCGATAAGGGTCAGCCATTGGCTTTTTTCCAACTTGCGCTGGGAGATGAAGATGGCGCCGTACACTACGATGGAGCTGATGATCAGTACGGCAGTGGCACTGTAGATGCCTCCGAACGATAGCTCGTGGCCGGCGATTTCGATGACCCTGGGGTCGAGTTTGGTAACGATGAAAAACAGCAACAGCGGGATGAAGTCGATGAATTGTTTCACAGTAAGAGCCAGAAGCTGGATGTGACGGCATAATAACAAACATCCTTGGTTGCGATAGCGCCAGCTGACTTGAGGTTACACACTCCCGTGAATGTTGATTTGCACTGCCACAGCACGGCCTCCGACGGCGCCCTGGCGCCCGCGGTATTGGTTGCGCGTGCGTTTGAAAAAGGCGTGCGAGTTTTGGCATTGACCGACCACGACACCCTCGAAGGCCTCGATGAAGCCCGCCAGGCCGCGCATTCCCTGGGCATGCAGCTGGTCAACGGCGTGGAATTGTCCTGCACCTGGGGCGGCGCCACCATCCATGTGCTGGGCTACGGTTTTGATCAAAAGGCCCCGCCCTTGGTGGCGGCGATTGCCCAATTGCACGATGGCCGCTGGCTGCGGTCCGAAGAAATAAGCCGCAAACTGAGCCTTAAAGGTATGCCTGGCGCCCTCGACGGCGCCCGCGCCATCCAGCAGGAGCTGGGCGACAGCGGCAACGCACCGGCCCGTCCGCATTTTGCCGACTGGATGGTGCGCGAAGGCTATGTCAAGGATCGCGCCGAGGCCTTTCGCAAATGGCTGGGCGCCGGCAAGTTGGGCGATGTGAGGCTGCATTGGCCGACCCTGGAAGACACCGTCCAGACCCTGCGGGCCTCCGGGGCCTGGGTCAGCCTGGCGCATCCCTGGCATTACGATTTCACCCGCAGCAAGCGCCGCAAGCTGATCAGCGACTATATTGGTGCGGGTGGCCACGCCATCGAGGTGGTCAACGGGCATCAACCGGCAGAACAGGTCGGCAGCCTGGCGATCCTTGCCCGCGAATTTGGTCTGCTGGTCAGTGCCGGCAGTGATTTTCATGGCCCAGGCGGCTGGTCCGAGATTGGCGAGTATCGTCAGGTCCCGGAAGATCTGCCGCTGTTGTGGGGGCGATTCAAGCATGACCCCATTATTGCCACCGTCTGAACAGGTAGAGCACGTGAGTCAATTCTTCCAGATTCATCCGGAAAACCCTCAGGCGCGCCTGATCAAGCAGGCCGTAGAGATCATCCGCGCCGGTGGCGTGGTGATCTACCCGACTGATTCGTCCTACGCCATTGGCTGCCAGATCGGCGACAAGGGTGCGGTCGAGCGGGTAAGACGCTTGCGCCAGCTGGACGACAAGCACAACTTTGCGCTGATCTGCAGCGACTTGTCCCAGCTCGGCCTGTTCGCCAAGGTCGACACCGGTACCTTCCGCCTGCTCAAGGCCCACACGCCGGGGCCTTACACGTTCATTCTCAACGCCACTCGCGAA
The DNA here is from genome assembly GCF_058725345.1 of Pseudomonas sp. DW-iso17. Classification (NCBI taxonomy): domain Bacteria; kingdom Pseudomonadati; phylum Pseudomonadota; class Gammaproteobacteria; order Pseudomonadales; family Pseudomonadaceae; genus Pseudomonas; species Pseudomonas sp. DW-iso17. The sequence continues at coordinate 75,108 of NZ_JBZXEA010000004.1, forward strand.
GTGCCGCGCCTGTTATTGCACCCGAAAAAACGCACCATCGGCCTGCGCGTGCCGGAACACCCGATTGCCCTGGCGCTGCTGGCCGAGTTGGGCGAACCGCTGATGAGCGTGTCGTTGATCCTGCCCGGCGAAACCGAGCCGTTGTACGACCCTTACGAAATGCGCCGTTTGCTGGAAAAGCACGTCGACCTGATCATCGACGGCGGCTACGGCGGCAACAAGGCCTCCACGGTGATCAACCTGGCCGATGGCGAACCAGAAGTGGTGCGTGTGGGTTGTGGCGACCCGGCTCCGTTCATGGTCGAGGCCTGAATGTCAGCCGTGGAAGCCGCTGATCCCCAGGCTGGCGCCCAGCAAGAACTGCCGTTTGCCATGGTGTATGGCCAGGCGGTCATGGAAATGCCCCTGGACCTGTACATCCCGCCGGACGCCCTGGAGGTGTTCCTTGAAGCCTTCGAAGGCCCCCTGGACTTGCTGCTGTACCTGATCCGCAAGCAGAACATCAATATCCTCGATATTCCGGTGGCAGAAATCACCCGCCAGTACATGGGCTATGTCGAGCTGATGCAGTCGGTGCGCCTGGAATTGGCCGCCGAGTACCTGGTGATGGCCGCCATGCTCGCCGAGATCAAGTCGCGCATGCTGTTGCCGCGCTCGGAGACGGTAGAAGCCGAAGAGGATGACCCGCGCGCCGAGCTGATCCGCCGCCTGCAGGAGTACGAACGCTTCAAGGCTGCCGCCGAAGGCATCGACGGTCTGAGCCGTGTGGGCCGTGATGTGGTGGTGCCCAAGCTCGACGCTCCCGAGGCGCGCGCGCGCAAGTTGCTGCCGGACGTGAGTCTGGAAGAATTGCTGATGTCCATGGCCGAAGTACTGCGCCGTGGCGATATGTTCGAGAGCCACCAGGTCAGCCGTGAAGCGCTGTCCACCCGCGAGCGCATGAGCGATGTGCTGGAACGTCTCAAGGGCGGTGGGTTTGTGCCCTTTGTCGAGTTGTTCACCGCCGAGGAAGGGCGCCTGGGCGTGGTGGTGACCTTTATGGCGATCCTTGAGCTGGTCAAGGAATCCTTGGTCGAGCTGGTGCAGAATGAGCCTTTTGCGGCTATCCACGTGCGGGCGCGAGCCGAATAACGAGCTGAATCGATGAATCTGACTGAACCCCGCGAACTGGCCCCTTTGCTGGAGGCCTTTCTCCTGGCCTCGGGCAAACCGCAATCTTTGGAGCGCCTGTTCGAACTCTTTGAAGAAGCCGAACGCCCGGAGCCGCCGGTGTTCAAGAAAGCCTTGGAGATCCTGCGCAAGTCCTGTGAGGGCCGTGCCTTTGAGTTGCGCGAAGTGGCGTCGGGTTATCGCCTGCAGATCCGTGAGAAGTTTTCACCGTGGGTCGGGCGTTTGTGGGAAGAGCGCCCGCAGCGCTACTCGAGGGCGATGCTGGAGACCATGGCGCTGATCGCCTATCGCCAGCCCATCACTCGGGGCGAGATCGAAGACGTGCGTGGTGTGGCGGTCAACAGCCATATCGTCAAGACCCTGCTGGAGCGCGAGTGGATTCGCATCGTTGGCTACCGTGACGTGCCCGGCAAACCGGCGATGTTCGCCACCACCAAGGTGTTCCTCGATCATTTCAACCTGAAGAACCTCGACGACCTGCCGCCGCTAGCCGAACTGCGCGAAATGGAGGCCGAGCCAGTGCTCGATTTCGACGACGCGCCGGTGCCGCAAAGCCTGCAGGAACTGGCCGATGCCAGCGCCGAGCCGGAGGAGCCCAAGGACGAAACCAGTTTCCATACGTTGTTGCTGGAGCTGGACGACATGGAGCAGGGGATCAAGACCGACTTCGACGATTTGCTGCGTGATGGTGCGGCGGAGCCAGAAACCCAGGTGAACGTTGAATCCGAGCCTGAGGTCGAAGCCCAAGACGATGTGCTTGGCGTGGCCCAGGCCCGGGAAAAGCTCCTGGCCGCCGTCGCCGCCCTCGAACAGCCGCCCCTGAGTGACGAAGAAGACGAAGCCCGGGCGCTGGCCGAGGCCATCGAAAACGAGCGCCGCCAGCTCGAAGACTGACCGGCTCTGAGGTTCACCGCGCAACCCATGTGGGAGCTGGCTTGCCTGCGATGCAGACGCCTCGGTCTCTCAGATGCAAGGAGGTGATGCCATCGCAGGCAAGCCAGCTCCCACAGAGGATCGACCATGAGTGCCCTGAAAGACCCGTGCATCAGCATCTGCAAATTCAGCGACGACATCTGCGTCGGCTGTGGCCGCAGCAAGCGTGAAATCCGTGCCTGGAAGAAACTCGATAAAGCCGACAAGCGCACGGTATTGGCCGAAGCCCAGCTGCGTTTGCTGGCTCTGGGCGCCACCGGTCGGCGGAAAAGCAAATGACTTGGGCGTTATCGGCTAGTCTGTGATGCGCAACACGCGCCATGCGCGTATGATTCGCGACCCCTTGCCGACCTATTCGGCCTAGGCCCCGCTTTCAATACCCCTCAGGCCACGCCTGAATCGACCCACCGGGAGGTGCTTACGATGAATGACCAAGACCAGAAAGACCAGGAAATCGGCCCAGCAGGCGAAAAGCTGCAAAAAGTGCTGGCGCGTATCGGCGTGGGCTCGCGCCGCGACGTCGAAGCCTGGATCACCCAGAAGCGCATCAAGGTCAACGGCGTCGAGGCTACCCTCGGCCAGCGCGTCGACCTGCACGATGCAATCACCATTGATGGCAAGGTCATCAAGCGTGAAGAGGCCGCCGAATCGGTGCGCCGCGTGATCATGTACAACAAGCCCGACGGCGAGATCTGCACCCGTGACGACCCGGAAGGCCGTCCGACCGTGTTCGACAAGATGCCCAAGCCTAAAGAAGGCCGCTGGATCAACATCGGCCGTCTGGACATCAACACCACCGGCTTGCTGATGTTCACCACTGACGGTGAATTGGCCAACCGCCTGATGCACCCGTCCTACGAGATGGACCGTGAATACGCCGTGCGTGTACGTGGTGAAGTCGATGACGAGATGATCGAACGCCTCAAGGCGGGCGTGGTGCTTGAAGACGGCCCGGCCAAGTTCACCGACATCAAGCAGGCGCCGGGTGGCGAAGGTTTCAACCACTGGTACCACTGCGTGGTGATGGAAGGCCGTAACCGTGAAGTGCGTCGCCTGTGGGAGTCCCAGGGCCTGGTGGTCAGCCGCCTCAAGCGCGTGCGTTTCGGTCCGGTGTTCCTGAACTCCGACCTGCCGATGGGCCGCTGGCGCGAAATGAGCCAGTACGAGGTCGATATCCTCAGCGCCGAAGTGGGCCTGACGCCGGTTGCCATGCCGCAGATGAACGCCAAGAGCAAAGACAAGCTTGAGCGTATGCAGCGCAAATCGTCGCGCCCAGTGCCACGTACCGAACGTGTTGCCCGCACCCTGCGCCCTGCGCTGGATGCACCGGCCACCGGCGGTCGTATCTCGCGTCAGCCGCACATTGAAGGTGAACGCCGCCCCACCACGCCATCGCGTCAGGAAGGCGAGCGTGCGCCACGTACGCCGCGTCCTGCTCCGGCGGGTGGTCGTAGCAACCGTGGTGAAGCGGATCGCCCGGCCGACAACGCCAGCACCAAGCGTCCAGCCAAGCCAGCGGCGAACAAGCGCCCTGGCCCGAAACTGGTCGCGGACGAGCCTTCGGGCAAGCGCCGTGGCGCACCGGCCGGTTCCGGCCAGCGTCCTGGTTTTGGTCGCAAGAAGCCGCAGTGATACGTTAAGCGCCGCATAAAAACGCCAACCCTAGGGTTGGCGTTTTTTTTTTGCGATCTACATTTGAAATGCAGTCAACTGTGGGAGCCGGGCTTGCCCGCGATAGCGGTGGGTCAGTGAGTAAAAAGGTGACTGACACACCGCTATCGCAGGCAAGCCAGCTCCCACCGGGATCTCTACACGTCTATGATTTTTTAAAAGGCAAAGGCGCCATCAAACACCGGCTTGTCATCCAGCGCCAGCACCCCACTGGCAAAGATCAGGTCCAGGTGATGACTGCCTTTCTGCCCGCCACCCAAGCCCAAGTGCAACCCGCAGTGACGCTCTTCAAACCCGGCATTGCGCGCATACAGGTCCTTGACCCCTTCATTGGTGCCAATCCCCAACTCCTCCACACGACGGTTGGACGGGTTGGCATTCAGGTACTTGTTGAAGTCATCTGCCAGCCCTGGCACTTCGCTGGCCACGCTGCAAACGGTGGAGTTCTCGATCCATAGCTCCAGCGGCAATTGCAGCACGCCGTATTTGCGTGCAAAGGGGATGGTACTGAGGAAGGTGCCGACAAACCGCACCTGGCCGTTGATGGCTTCGCTGTGGGTGGCGATTTCGCCGGGCGCCAGGTCGTGGTTGCCGACGCCGTTGATATTGGTCCACTTCTTGATGCTGCTCATCGGCGCTTCCAGGCGCGAACCGTGTTTGTCGGTAAAGCTCAGCACGTTGGCCTGGGCCATGCGCCGGATCAGTGTGGCGTTGAGGTCGGCGATGCGTTGGGGCTCGACGCTGAAGGTGTCGTAGAAATAGTCGCCGTAATCCTTGAACAGCAGGGATTTTTTCCAGTGCTCGGCCATCACGCCTTGCAGGGCACGGATAAAGTCCGGGCCTTCGGCGCGTGGGTTGGGCAGCGTGGAGGAATCATAGAGAAACAGGTACAGGTCGCAGCTTTGAATGGCCTGGGACAGGGTGTCGCTGGGCGCCAGGTCCAGGCGTTGCAGTTGAAAGTTGAAGCGGGCGGCGCTGCCGTGGGTAATCGCCTGGGCGATGGCGTCATAGCGCTCGGTGTGGCCCAGCAACACGGTGGGGCGGTTCAGGCCGTTGAGGGCGGGGTGGTGTGCCAGGTAGTAGAGAAAATGTTCGACGGCGCGGGCCTTGTCCATGACGGGTGTCCTTCTGTGCCTTGGGTAAGGGGGCAGGCGCCGTGCACAGCGCCTGCCGGATGCCTGCCGGGTATTAGAAAGGCCACATCGCGGTGCCAAAAGGCACAACGGCATCGGCTTGCATCATTTCAACGGCGGCCTCATGGGTCGGCGCTTCAAACCAATCGTCGAGTTGCAGTTCGGTTTCCAGGTCGTTTTCCAGTGCTTGCATGGTGTATCTCCTAGAGGACGTTGTTTGAGAACGGCTTGCCCACGGGCTTCGCGGGCAAGTGCAAAGAACCTAGAAGAGAGTGTTTCGAAATGCAAAAAATTTATTGACACGGTTTCATTTGGATTTTTTCTTCTGTTTTTCGGCAGATTTTTTTATTCAGGCAAAACAGTGAATTGGCTGAAGCGATTCTTCAGGCATTGCTTACCGACAGAATTCCGTTGAGGGTTGCCAAAGTCTGGCTGTAACGCAGATTTTCCGGGGTGTAACGATAGATTTACGCAACTGCCCTGGCTTTGTTGGGGGGCGCGCCGATGTAAGCATTAGCTGACAGAATCGCCCGTGCACTTTCCCGGTGCGTGCCGAAGCTGTCGAGCGGTGTACAATGCGCCGCGTTTTACTGTGACCCCCCTTGCGTATCCACGCAAAAGGCCAAGACCTCAGGGTTTGATCCCCCTGATCACTCCGCCTGGCCACGAGCCGGACGGGTTCGATTTCGTCACAGATAAAAACAAACAGGTGACGCATGACCATTAGAAAGACGCTGTACTCCTGGTGCCTGCGCTGGGGTTTGAGCGGCGCTGCTTGAGTCGGTAATTCAAGGCAGCAACCTGCATTCAACTCTTCAAACCTTGCGTGAGACCCTTTTCATGAGTGGACCCCATTCTTCTTCAGGCGAGCTGAAACGCGGCCTGAAAAACCGGCATATCCAGTTGATCGCCCTCGGTGGCGCCATCGGCACCGGCCTGTTCCTGGGCTCGGCCGGGGTGCTCAAATCCGCCGGCCCTTCGATGATCCTGGGCTATGCCATCTGCGGCTTTATCGCCTTCATGATCATGCGCCAGCTTGGCGAAATGATTGTCGAGGAGCCGGTCGCCGGCTCCTTCAGCCACTTTGCCCACAAGTACTGGGGCGGTTTCGCCGGCTTCCTCTCGGGCTGGAACTGCTGGATTCTGTACATTCTGGTGGGTATGTCGGAGTTGACGGCCGTCGGCAAGTACGTGCACTACTGGTGGCCGGAGATCCCGACCTGGGTCTCTGCTGCGGCGTTTTTCGTGCTGATCAACGCGATTAACCTGGCCAACGTCAAAGTCTTCGGTGAAGCCGAGTTCTGGTTCGCCATCATCAAGGTGGTGGCGATCGTCGGCATGATTGCCCTGGGCAGCTACCTGCTGGTCAGCGGCAGCGGCGGCCCGCAAGCCTCGGTCAGCAACCTGTGGGAGCATGGTGGTTTCTTCCCCCATGGCGTCGGCGGTTTGGTGATGGCCATGGCGATCATCATGTTCTCCTTCGGCGGCTTGGAAATGCTCGGTTTTACCGCCGCTGAAGCCGATCAACCACGCACCGTGATCCCCAAGGCGATCAATCAGGTGATCTACCGCATCCTGATTTTCTACATCGGTGCCCTGGTGGTGCTGCTGTCGCTCACCCCGTGGGACAGCCTGCTGGCGACCCTCAACGCCTCCGGCGATGCCTACAGCGGCAGCCCGTTCGTGCAGGTGTTCTCGATGCTGGGCAGTAACACCGCCGCGCATATCCTCAACTTTGTGGTGCTGACGGCCGCGCTGTCGGTGTACAACAGCGGCACCTACTGCAACAGTCGCATGCTCTTGGGCATGGCCGAGCAGGGCGACGCGCCCAAGGCCCTGGCGAAAATCGACAAGCGCGGCGTGCCGGTGCGTTCGATCCTGGCCTCGGCGGCGATCACTCTGGTGGCGGTGCTGATGAACTACCTGATGCCCCATGACGCGCTGGAACTGCTGATGTCGCTGGTGGTGGCCACGTTGGTGATCAACTGGGCGATGATCAGCTTCTCCCACTTCAAGTTCCGCCAGCACATGAACCGCATTGGCCAGGTGCCGCTGTTCAAGGCGTTGTGGTACCCGTATGGCAACATCATCTGCGTGGCCTTTGTGGTGTTTATTCTGGGCACCATGCTGATGATTCCGGGCATTGACCGCTCGGTGTACGCGATCCCGGTGTGGGTGGCGTTCATGGGCGTTTGTTACTGGGTCAAGAACAAGCGGGCGCAGCAGTCCATGGATATGGCGGTCCCCGCGGTGAAGTAAGCGTCAATGTTGTTAAGCAGACCCGGCCTTGTGCCGGGTTTGTTGTTTGAGGGGATGGCCAAGGTGCATTCGCGTATCCTAGGGCTTCTTCCGGAGGACCGTGTTACATGCTGGTGATTTCCAACAACGTACAGCTGCCCGATGCCGAGATTGAGCTGACCGCCATTCGCGCCCAGGGTGCCGGTGGGCAGAACGTCAATAAAGTGTCGAGTGCGGTGCACCTGCGGTTTGATATTCCGGCGTCTTCGTTGCCGGAGTTCTACAAGGAACGCTTGCTGGCACTGCGTGACAGCCGGATCACCAGCGAAGGCGTGCTGGTGCTCAAGGCCCAGCAATATCGCACCCAGGAGCAGAACCGCGCCGATGCGCTGGAGCGCCTGGTGGAGTTGATCCAGAGCGCCACCAAGGTCGAGAAAAAACGCCGTCCGACCAAGCCTACCCTGGGCTCGAAGAAACGCCGCCTGGAGTCCAAGACCAAGCGCGGCAGCATCAAGGCCGGGCGCGGCAAGGTCGACTTCTAGGCGTCGCGTGTTTCGCGGGCCTTGGGCGCCTGGCGGTACAGGTAGATGCTCAGCAGCAAACCGGCGAAAGCGGCGAGGGCGGCGAACAGGAAGATCGAGGCAAAGCCAAACCCGGCCGCCACGGCGCCCGCCAGCGGCCCGGTGATGCCCAGGGACAAGTCGATAAACAGCGAATAGGCGCCCACCGCCGAGCCACGGCTGGAGGCCGGCACCAGGTTGACGGCCTCCACTCCCAACGCCGGGAACACCAGGGAAAAACCGAAACCGCTCAACGCCGCACCCGCCAACGCCAGTTGGGCATCCGGCGCCAGCCACAGCAACAGCAGGCCCAGTACTTCCACCGACAGGCAGGCGATTGCGACGCGAAAACCACCAATGCGGTTGATCAAATTGCCAAACAGCAAGCGCGCGCCGATAAAACTGGCACCGAACAGGCTCAAGGCCCACACCGCGTTATCCCAGTGCTGGGTGCTGTAATACAACGTGATAAAGGTGGCGATGGTGCCAAAGCCGATAGAGCCCAATGCCAGCGCGCAACCATGGGGGAGCACGCGGCCCAGTACATTCATGAACGGCAAACGGATGCCGGGCACAATCGGCGCGGCTTGTTTTTTCCAGGCCAACACCACACCCAGTACGGCCAACAGAATGATGCTGACGCCCATGCTCCAAAGCCCCAACTGGCTGACCAGCAGCACCCCCAACGGCGCGCCGACCGCCAGCGCGCCGTAGCTGGCGATGCCGTTCCAGGAAATAACCTTGGCCGTGTTCGCGGCGCCGACACGGCCAATGCCCCAGCCAATCGCCCCCGAACCCACCAGGCTTTCAGCGCTGCCCAGCACTAGCCGACCGACCAGCAGGCAGCCGAGGCTCAGAGCCGGCAGGCTGGAAAACCACGCCGCAAACAACATGAACACGCCACTCAAGCCGCAGCCCACCAGGCCGATCACCACGGCGCGCTTGCTGCCCAGGTTGTCGATGATCTTGCCGGCATAGGGGCGGCTCAGCAGGGTTGCCAGGTATTGCACGCTGATCACCAGCCCGGCAATGACGGCGCCATAGCCCAGCTGGCTATGGACATAGCCCGGCAATACGGCCAGGGGGATGCCGATATTCAAATAGCCGATGAAGGTAAACAGCACGATGGAAACAACTTGCAGCGTGACCGCCATGGGGCGCTGGGTATCTGGCATGGGAGAGATCCACTGTCGCAGCAGGTAAAGATAGGCTGCTAATGATACCGGCGCGCAGGCCGGGCAGGGCGGCAAAAATGTAAAACGTCAGCTCTAAAGCCGATCAAGCTTGGGTGGGGGCCAGCAATTGAGTGGTCACCAGGGCAGCCAAAGCGTTTTCCTGGGTGCCAAAGCGCTTGAGCAGTGCTGCTTGCTTGTCGGCACTGAGGCGGTTCCAGATTTCGACCATCTGCAAGGCAGCGTCGAGTACAGCGGCGTCCGGCGTGTCGGAAGGGGAGGTGGTCATAGTGAAGGTCTCGGATGATTCAGGCAGTGTGGAAAGCGCTCAAAGGCGCGCTTTCCACACGGTCTGGTACGGCGTCAGTCCCGGCTTTCGCGCTCGACTGGTTTTGCTTCTTTGGCCTCAGGCTGCTTGTCGCTGGCCTGCTGCGGTGTTGGCTGCTCAGTTGGGTGCAGGCTTGGGAAGGGGAGATTAGGTATCTCGTGCATCGTGGTCGCTCCTCGCAAGGTCTGTTTTTTCAATCGCAGGTGATTCCGCGCTCTCAAAAAGCCTTGGCAGGATACAGCACCGTAAATGACAAAAAGACTTTTATCTCGACGTATGCACAATTTTTAATGGTTCAGACGCAAGTGACATGAGGTCACACCTCTAGAACGGCACCTTGCCCAGAATCATGTCGCGGTACATCACAAAATCTCCCAGCAAGCTGTAGAACGGGTGTTGAAAGGTGGCGGGACGGTTCTTTTCGAAGAAGAAGTGACCAATCCAGGCAAAGCTGTAGCCCGCGAGCGGCAAGGCCAGCAGCAGGACCCATGAACCTCTGCCGATGGCGTACGCAAGAATGCCGATCACTAGGGTGGTGCCGATAAAGTGCAGGCGTCGGCAGGTACTGTTGCCATGCTCGGCCAAGTAGTACGGGTAGAACTCGGCAAAACTGTTGTATTTCTTGATGTTTTCCACGGTCACCGGCCCTCTGGTTGTTGTGCCGCCAACGGGTGTGCGGCGGGGAGCTTATTTGAGTCTAGAGTGATCAGTGGTAACAGCCAGTGACAATAGATGCCACTTTAGTATCCTTGGCTTCCTGGCTGCCGTTTGAGCCTGCTTTCAACAAGAAGACGCCATGAGCGAACGAACAACTTCTGCAAGCTGGGCGATGGGCATCGTCAAGGCGCTGGAAATGGATGGCCTGGATTGCCGTGCCTTGTTCAAGCAACTGGGCCTGGATTATGCGGCCCTCAGTGATCCCGATGCGCGCTTCCCGCAAGACGCCATGACCCGCCTGTGGCAGCGCGCGGTGGAGGTGTCAGGCAACCCGGCGATTGGCCTGAACATGGGCAAGGTGGTGCGCCCGGCCTCGTTTCACGTTGCCGGTTATGCGTTGATGTCCAGCAACACCCTGGCCGAAGGTTTTATGCGATTGGTGCGCTACCAGCGCATCATCGCCGAAAGCGCTGACTTGAGTTTCCGACTGTTACCCGAAGGCTATGCGTTGATTCTGACGGTGCATGGCGATCACCTGCCGCCCACCCGTCAAAGCGCCGAAGCCTCGCTGGCCAGCGCCCTGGCCCTGTGTGGCTGGCTCACCGGGCGCACCCTGCAGCCCCGCAAAGTGCTGCTGCAGGGCGAACAGCCAGCGGACCTGGCGCCCTACCAACGCGCCTTCCATGCGCCTTTGCAATTCAATACACCCTATGACGCGCTGATTTTCGAGCAGGCGGATATGGAGGCGCCGCTGCCCACGGCCAACGAAGCCATGGCGCTGTTGCACGATCGCTTTGCCGGTGAATACCTGGCGCGTTTTTCCGAAAGCCGCGTGACCCATAAGGCGCGTCAGGTGCTGTGCCGCCTGTTGCCTCAGGGCGAGCCCAAGCGCGAAGCGGTGGCCCAGACGCTGCACCTGTCCCAGCGCACCTTGCAGCGGCGTTTGCAGGAGGAGGGCACCAGCTTCCAGGCCTTGCTCGATGACACCCGGCGCGAACTGGCCGAGCAGTATCTGGCACAACCCAATATGACCTTGCTGGAAATCGCTTACCTGCTGGGGTTTGCCGACCCGAGCAACTTTTTCCGCGCGTTTCGCCGCTGGTTCGATGCCACGCCCGGCGAATACCGGGCGCGCTTGCAGCAAATGTCGTCGGTCAGTGACGCCAGAACGCCGGAATGCACAACACAAACACGGTGATGATCTCCAGGCGCCCCAGCAACATGCCCAGGGACAGGATCCACTTGGCGGCATCCGGCAGGGTGGCGAAGTTGCCGGCCGGGCCGATGGTTTCGCCCAGGCCGGGGCCGACGCCGGAAACGGTACTGGCGGCGCCGGTCAATGCGGTCATCCAGTCCACGCCCAGCAGTGACAGCGCCAGGGCGATCATGCAGATGGTGATGGCGAAGAAAAACGAAAAAGTCAGAATCGAGCGCACGATCTCCTCATCGAGGCGATGGCCGTTGTACTTCTGCTTGATCACCGCGCGGGGATGGATCAACTGATTCAAGTTGGCTTTGAGCAGGATGTAGGCCACCTGGAAACGGAAGATCTTGATACCGCCTGCGGTGGAGCCTGAGCAGCCGCCGATAAAGCCCAGGTAGAAGAACAGCATCAGTGAGAAGTTGCCCCACAGGCTGTAGTCCCCCAGTGCAAAGCCGGTGGTGGTCACCACAGACGTCACGTTCAGCGCCACATGGCGCAAGGCATCGAGCCAATGCAGGTTGGTGGTCCACCAGTACCAGGTGCCGAGTACCAGCCAGGTCACCAGCAACAGGCCGAGCAAGCCTTGCACTTGCTGGTCCTTGATCAGCGCCCGACGGTTGCCGCGCAAGGTGGCCACGTACAGGGCGAACGGCAAGCTGCCAAGGATCATTACCACCACCGCGACCCAGTGCACCGCCGGTTGTTTCCAATGGGCCAGGGACTCGTCCGAGGTGGAAAACCCACCGGTGGAGATCGCCGACATTGCATGGTTGATCGCATCGAACACGCCCATCCCGGCCCACCAGAAGGCCAGGCTGCCGAAGATGGTGATGCCCACATAGGCGGCCACGATCAAGCGCGCCACCATGTGTGAGCGAGGCATGACCTTTTCAGAGCGGTCCGAGGATTCGGTCTGGAACAGACGCATGCCACCAATGCGCAGCAGCGGGAGGATCGCCACCGCCATGCCGATAAAGCCGATACCGCCAAGCCAGTGCAGCAACGAACGCCACATCAAAATGCCCGGCGACATGCTGTCCAGGCCGCTCAACACGGTGGAACCGGTGGCGGTGATGCCGGACATGCTTTCAAAGAACGAGTCGGTGTAGCTGATGTGCTGGGTCAGCAAAAAGGGCAGGGCGGCGAAGATGCACACCACCACCCAACTGCTGACCGTCAGCAGGTACATGTCCCTGGGGCGCAGGTGCACGTGCTCGGGGCGGCCAGGAATGACCAACGCCAACCCGGCGATAAAGGTGATCAGGCTGGCCCACAAGAACGAGGGCAGGTCGCTGGTGCGTTCGAAGATCACCAGGGTCGCCATCGGGATTACCATGGCGACCGCAAGGGTGATCAGGAAGATGCCGATGATGAAACCGATGATGCGCAGGGTCGGCAACGCCATGAAGTTCGCTCGGGTGATTGGGCAGAGGCGCCATTCTACCCGCGGTGCAGGTCTTGTAAACCGAGGGCTGCGGGTTGATGGAGAACCCCTGTGGGAGCTGGCCTGCCAGCCGGCGTATATTCACCTGACGCCCCGCAATCCAATGTGGGAGCTGGCTTGCCTGCGATGGCGGTGTGTCAGTTACAGATTAGTCGACTGAACCACCGCCATCGCAGGCAAGCCAGCGCCTACAGGGATAGACGCGGCAGTTATTGCGCGCATGAAAAAGGCGACCCGCAGGTCGCCTCTTTTAACTGTGCTTGATCAGAACTCGTGATCAGCGCTGTCCGGGTTCAGGTCACTGATACCCAGCTTGCCAGCAGCGGCTTCGATCGAACCGGTCTGCTTGACCAGGGCGGCAATCGAGTCACGCACGATCTGGTTGCCCTTTTCATTGTCAGCGGCGATCAACTGGTCGTAGTGCTCGCCGTTGTTGGCGTGGTCAACCATCACCTGGATCTTCGCTTCGGTGGCTGCCAGGTCAGCCTTGAGGGCTGCGTCGGCTGCCGGGTCGACCTTGGCCACCAGAGACGACAGGCTGGCGCCGGTCAGCTTGGTGCCGTCAACACGGGTGTATTCCCCCAGGTAGACGTTACGGATGCCCTTGGCGTCGTAGAAATGCGAGTAATGGGTGTTGTCGCTGAAGCAGTCCTGCTCGTCTTCCGGCGAGTTGGCTTCCAGGGACACTTTCATGCGCTCCCCGGCGAGCTCGCCCAGGGACAGGCTGCCCATGCCGAACAGCATTTTACGCAAGCCGTCGGTGCCCGGTTCCGACTCCAGGGTGGCGCGGTAGTTGTCTTCGACGTTGGGCTTCCAGTTGTCGACCATTTCCTGCAGGTCGCTGACCAGCAGTTGGGTGACAGCACGCAGGTAAGTGCGGCGACGCTCATTGTGACCGCCGGTTGCACCGTCACCGGTCATGTAGTCCGACGCCGGGCGGTTGCCCGCGCCTGGGCCGGTGCCGTTAAGGTCCTGGCCCCACAGCAGGAATTCGATGGCGTGGTAGCCGGTGGCGACGTTCGCTTCGGAACCGCCCAGCTCATTGAGGCTGGCGAGTTTTTCCGGGGTGATCTCCTTGACGTCGACCTTGTCTTCGCCCACCTGAATCTCGTTGTTGGCGATGATATTGGCGTTGGCACCTGGGTTGCCCAGCGCGTGCTCGTAGGACTTGTCGACGTAGTCGATCAGGCCTTCATCCAGGGGCCAGGCGTTCACTTGGCCTTCCCAGTCGTCGATGATGGTGTTGCCGAAGCGGAATACTTCGCTCTGCAGGTAGGGTACGCGTGCGGCGATCCAGGCGGTACGGGCCGCTTTCAGGGTTTCGTCGTTCGGGTTGGCGAGGAAAGTATCGATTGCGGTCTGCAGGGTTTTTGCGGTGGATTCGGCATCGCTGTACACCGCAAACACCATGTCTGCGTAGTGCGCGACCACGGCCTTGGCGGCTGCTTCGTCGACCTGGCCTGCCGGGGCAGCCGCCGGTGCGGTAGTGCTGGCGGCAGCGGGTGCCTGGGGCGCGGCGGCCTTGTCTTTACCTTCGCCGCAACCGGCGAGAGAAATGGCAATGGCCAGCAGACTGGCGGTGGCCAGGGGCATACGAATCATGGCGAACATCCTGCTTCGGTTGTTGAAAGGGCGCGCGGGGAGCGCAAACGCTGCGACATAATGCGAAAGATTTGCATTTTGTGTAAAGGCTTATACGCGGGAAATATTGAGTATCGAAGTGTAAATTCAAAGACTCACGGCGTTATTACGTTCGGACTGCTTCAGATAAGCCGTCAACTCCCGGGCCTGCAGCGGTTTGCTGTAGTGATAACCCTGCCCTTCATGGCACCCCTCGGAGATGATGTAGGCCTCCTGTTCGGCGGTCTCCACCCCTTCGGCAATCACCTGCATGCCCAGGCTTTTACCCAATTGGATAATGGCGCGCACGATGGTTGCGTCATCGTCGTCGTCCTGCAGGTCCTGGACGAAGCTCTTGTCGATCTTGATCTTGTCCAGTGGCAGGCTTTTGAGGTAACTCAGGGAGGAATAGCCGGTGCCGAAGTCATCAATGGCGATCAGCGCCCCGGAGCGACGCAGGCTCAGCAGATGCTGGGCGGCGGTGCTAATGTCTTCCATCAGGCCGGTCTCGGTGACTTCCAGCTCCAGGCTGCGTGGCGGTAGGCGATAGATCTGCATCAGGTTGTTGACCACCCTCGGCAACTCGGTGTGGTGCAGTTGCACCGTGGACAGGTTGACGGCCATGCGCAGCGCCGTGAAACCCTGGTCATGCCATTCGCGCAATTGCCGGCACGCTTGGTCCAGCACCCATTCGCCAATGGGAATGATGGTGCCGTTCTGTTCCGCCAGCGGGATAAACAAATCCGGCGGTACCAGCCCATGTTCCGGGTGTTGCCAGCGCAGCAGGGCCTCCACGCCGACCACCTGATGGTCGCGATAGCTGATTTGCGGTTGGTACACCAGGTGGAACTGCTCGCGGCTCAGGGCATCGCGCAGGTCTTTCTCCAGTTCACGGCGCCGGCGCATTTCGCTGTCGACGCTGGCGATATAAAACTGATAGCGGTTGCGCGAGCGGCTCTTGGCCAGGGTCATGGTCTGCTCGGCTTTTTGCAGCAACTTCTCGGTGCTGTCGCCATCTTCCGGAAACAGCGTGATGCCGATGGTGGCGCGCAGGCGGATCAGGTCGTGGTCGAGGGCGAATTCAGCCTCCAGGTCATCGAGGATGCTTTGTGCCAGTTCGGCGGCCTCGTAGGGCTGGTCGATATCGGCTTGCACCAAGGCGAACTGGTCGCCGCCCAGGCGGGCGAGCGTGCCCAGGCGGCCACTATGGGCGCGCAGGCGGTCGGCCAGGGCCAGCAAGAGTTTGTCGCCGGCCTGGTAGGTGAATTGCTCGTTGACGCTCTTGAAGTCATCCAGCCCCACGCATAACACCGCGACACGGCGTTGCCGGCGGCCAGCGTCCGTTAGGATCTTGTCCAGTTGCGCCTGCAACTTCTGGCGGTTCGGCAGGCCGGTCAGGAAGTCGTACTGGGCCATGCGCAACAGGCTGGACTCGGCCTCGTGCCGCAGGTGGGTATTGCGCTCAATGGATTCGAGCAATTGGTTGGCGGTGTTTATCCACTGCCCCAGTTCGTTGCGTTCATGACCCTTGAGCTGAGGGATCTTGTGCTCGCTGGGGCGGTCCGGGTTGATCGAGGTCAGGTGTTGGAGCATCCGCGACAGCGGTTTGGTCAGCATCCAGTGATACACCAGGTACAGCACCAGCCCCATGACCAGGGCGCGCAATACGCCCGAGATAAAGATGATGACCGAGCTGACCAGGAAACTTCGGCCATAGGTGGCGGTGTCGAGGGTGATGCTCAGGTCGCCGTAATATTCGCTGTAGGGGCCCTTGCCGACTAATGCGGTAGTAAAGGATCGTTCCTGGCCAAGAATCAGGTCGGTCAGCCAGCGGCTGGGGGACCGCTGTAAAGGGCGGCTTTTTTCCGCCAACATGGTCTCGTTGGGATGGCCGATAGAGGCCATGCGCACAGCATCGTCCTGGAACAGACCTTCGATCACCTGCATGCCCATCTCGCGATCCAGGCTGTACACGGCCTGGGTCGAGGGGTCGCGAAACATGTCGAGGATGCGCTGGGCATCGCCCGCCACGGCCTGGCGTGTCTTGTAGGCATCAAAAACGATCTGCGCCACGCTCAGCGCCACACCCACGATCAAGGCCGACAGCAGCACAACCCGTAGCAACTTCACCGACAAGCTGTTCTTGAGTTCCAGCTTCAAAGGGGCATTCCTTGTCTCATGCGGGTGGCCGTCAATATGCCATGAGTATTGGCAATCTGGGGAGGGCAGTCAAAGGGACATTACTGTGGGAAGGGGGGTGGCGCTTTGCAGCGACGGTGGGCAGGAAAACGGCGGATGGAATCCGCCGTGAATGTTGCCTTGCGGGGGGCCAAGTGGTTGCTTGATTAAAAATTAATCTGTGGTGGGGCAGATGACTGTGGATCCACGCCCAGTTGGCCGCCTTGGGCTCCGTCCGTGACACGGTCAATCACGTCCTTGAGTAGATCCATTCCCATCTCGGCCGCTTTTCCTGCAATGGGCAGTGCCACCGAGGCGGCGGCG
Source organism: Pseudomonas sp. DW-iso17 (assembly GCF_058725345.1). Lineage (NCBI taxonomy): Bacteria > Pseudomonadati > Pseudomonadota > Gammaproteobacteria > Pseudomonadales > Pseudomonadaceae > Pseudomonas > Pseudomonas sp. DW-iso17. The sequence goes on from NZ_JBZXEA010000004.1 coordinate 91,740, forward strand.
CCGGCGGCGGCCATCATCGAAACTGGTTCCATAGTTGACTCTCCTGCGTTGGACGAGAGGTGTATTCCTCTCTTCGACTACGTGGCCGGTTCGTCTCAATGAGTTCCATTTTTTCGGCCGATCCACACTCGTCGCCCAAAAAAAAGCCCGGCAATCGCCGGGCTTTTCCTACTGCAACCATCGCTTAGGCAGTGAAGGCCTTGCCTTCGAACTGCTCAGCCACGAACTTCCAGTTGACCAGGTTCCAGAACGCTTCCACATACTTTGGACGCACGTTGCGGTAGTCGATGTAGTAGGCGTGTTCCCACACGTCGCAGGTCAGCAGCGGGGTGTCGCCGTTGGTCAGCGGGTTGCCGGCGCCGATGGTGCTGGCCAGGGCCAGGGAACCGTCAGCCTTTTTCACCAGCCAGCCCCAACCGGAACCGAAGGTGCCAACCGAAGTCTTGGTGAACTCTTCCTTGAACTTGTCGAACGAACCGAACGCAGCGTTGATGGCTTCAGCCAGCGCGCCGGTTGGTTGACCGCCGGCGTTTGGCGCCAGGCAGTTCCAGTAGAAGGTGTGGTTCCAGACCTGAGCGGCGTTGTTGAAGATACCGCCCGAGGAAGACTTGACGATCTCTTCCAGGGTCTTGCCTTCGAACTCGGTGCCAGGCACCAGGTTGTTCAGGTTCACGACATAGGTGTTGTGGTGCTTGTCGTGGTGGTACTCCAAGGTTTCCTTGGAGATGTGCGGCTGCAGGGCATCGTGTGCGTAGGGCAGCGGCGGCAATTCGAAAGCCATGATGATTCTCCTAATCAGGTCAGTTGCGGTGAGCGCAAGGCCGATCACGGGCGGCCAAACATGCGCCGGGGAGTTTGTACTCTTTGCGGCGCAGGGGTCCGATCATAGCACCGGGGGTGCGGCATAACCACGCAACAACTGTGTGGGATAGAGGTTCCAGAGCGTTTTGGAATATTGCTCAGGCGCTGATCAGTTGATAGGCCACCCAGAACATCATTCCTGCGACCAGCAGGTCCAGCAGGCGCCAGGTGGCCGGACGTGCCAACCAGGGTGCCAGCCATGCCGCGCCCAGCGCCAGGGTGGAGAACCACAGGAACGAGGCACTGGCTGCTCCGGCTACATAAGCACCCGGTTCGGTTTGTTGCGCGCCCAGGGAGCCGATCAGCAGGACGGTGTCCAGGTAGACATGGGGGTTGAGCAAGGTGACTGCCAAGGCGCTCAGCAGCACGGCGCGCATTGAGCGTGTCTTGAGGCTGTCGCTTTGGTCCAGGCTCTGTTTCGAGCAGGCCCTGCGTAGCGCGCATGCGCCGTACCAAAGCAAGAACGCTGCGCCGCCCCAGCGTGCCACCGCCAGCAGTATCGGGCTTTGCGCCAGCACGGTGGCCAGCCCGAATACCCCGGCGGCTACTAAAATCGCATCGCACACGATGCACAGCGCCGCCACCGGTAAATGATGTTCGCGGCGCAGGCTTTGTGCCAATACAAAGGCATTTTGGGTGCCGATCGCCATGATCAGGCCGAGAGCGACCAGCAATCCGTTCACATAGCTTTGCCACATAGGGTTTACTCCGCGTTCGCTGCCAATTGCCGCAATACGTCCATGGCCCGCTGGGCATCGGCGCGGCCGACGAACAGGTGGTCGTGGTAGTAGCCGGCGATCACGTTGCAACTGATACCGGCTTGGCCCAGCGCGCTGGCGAAGGCGGCGGTCAGGCCCACGGCTTCAAGGGCGGAATGCACATTCAGGGTGATCCAGGCGGCGAGATAGTCGAAGCTCAACCCAGCCTGTTCGGCCTGTTGTCGTTCGACAATCACCGTCAGCCCTTCCTGTTCACGAAAACTGCCGATGACCTCGCAGCCCGCAGGGATACGGTTGTCGGGAAGGGTGCAGAACACATAGTCGCCGTCATTCAACTGCGGGCTCATGCTGCGCAATAAAGTGGTCAGGGCGGTTTCGCCAGCCATGTGAGGTTTCCTTAAGTGGGGAAGCAATGCTGGTCATTTTCACGGGAGAGCCTGTATAAGAAAAACCAATATTGCTGATCGCTCATTAGAGAAACTGATGTTCGACTATAAATTGCTTTCTGCCCTGGCGGCGGTGGTGGAACAAGCCGGCTTTGAGCGCGGTGCCCAGGTGCTGGGGCTGTCGCAGTCAGCCATCTCTCAACGCATCAAGCTATTGGAAGCGCGTATTGGCCAGCCGGTGTTGATACGCGCCTCGCCGCCGACGCCCACCGATATCGGCCGGCGCTTGCTCAACCATGTGCAACAGGTGCGCTTGCTGGAGCGTGACCTGCAAAGCCAGGTGCCGGCCCTGGACGAGGAGGGCATGCCCGAGCGTCTGCGCATTGCCCTGAATGCCGACAGCCTCGCCACTTGGTGGGCCGAGGCGGTCAGCGACTTCTGCGCCGAACAGCATTTGCTGCTGGACCTGGTGGTCGAAGACCAGACCGTGGGCCTCAAGCGCATGCGCGCCGGTGAAGTGGCGGCCTGCATTTGCGCCAGCGAGCGTCCCGTGGCCGGTGCCCGCAGCCTGTTGCTGGGCGCCATGCGTTATCGGGCCCTGGCCAGCCCGGCCTTTCTGGCGCGGCATTTTCCTGGGGGCGTGCGGGCTGACCAATTGGCGCGCACGCCTGCGCTGGTGTTCGGCCCGGATGATTTCCTGCAGCACCGCTACCTGGCGTCCCTGGGAGTGGACGGTGGTTTCGAACACCATCTATGCCCGTCATCCGAAGGCTTTATCCGCCTGACAGAAGCCGGCCTGGGCTGGGGCCTGGTGCCTGAATTGCAAGTGCGTGACCAGTTGGAAACCGGCGTGCTGGTCGAGTTATTGCCAGATAAGCCCATCGATGTGCCGCTGTACTGGCATCATTGGCGCAGTGGCGGGCAACTGTTGGGCTTGCTGACCGACCATCTGGCCGATGTGTGTGGTCATTGGTTGGTGCCGTTGGAGTGATGGCGCGCGTCAAGGCAAGAGCGATGAAAAACGAAAGAACACGGAGTACGACATGAAAATTCTGGTCACCGGCGCAAGCGGCTTCATTGGCGGGCGCTTTGCGCGCTTCGCCCTTGAACAAGGCCTGGACGTGCGGGTCAACGGGCGGCGCGCCGAGGGTGTGGAGCACCTGGTACGGCGCGGTGCCGAGTTTATCCAGGGTGACTTGAATGATGCCGACCTGGTGCGCGACCTGTGCCGCGATGTCGAAGCCGTGGTGCATTGCGCCGGCGCCGTCGGGCTGTGGGGCAAGTACCAGGACTTCCACCAGAACAATGTGCTGGTCACCGAAAACGTCGTCGAGGCCTGCCTGAAACAGCGCGTCGGGCGCCTGGTGCACCTGTCGTCGCCGTCGATCTACTTTGACGGTCGCGACCATCTGGGGCTCACCGAAGAACAAGTGCCCAAGCGTTTCAAGCATCCCTATGCCGCCACCAAATACCTGGCTGAGCAGAAGGTCTTTGGCGCCCAAGAGTTCGGCCTGGAAGTGATAGCCCTGCGCCCACGATTTGTTACCGGGGCCGGCGATATGAGCATCTTCCCGCGCCTGCTGAAAATGCAGCGCAAGAACCGCCTGGCGATCGTCGGCGACGGCTTGAACAAAGTCGACTTCACCAGCGTGCATAACCTTAACGAGGCGCTGCTCAGCAGTTTGCTCGCCACTGGCTCGGCCCTGGGAAAAGCCTACAACATCAGCAACGGCGCACCGGTGCCGATCTGGGATGTGGTGAACTACGTGATGCGGCAAATGGAGCTGCCCCAGGTGACCCGTTACCGCTCCTACGGTGTGGCCTACAGCGTGGCGGCCCTGAATGAAGCCTTCTGCGCGATGTGGCCGGGGCGGCCGGAACCGGCGTTGTCGCGCCTGGGCATGCAGGTGATGAACAAAGATTTCACCCTCGACATCAGCCGCGCCAGGCATTATCTCGACTACGAGCCCAAAATCAGCCTGTGGGCCGCGCTCGACGAGTTCTGCAGCTGGTGGAAAGCCCAGGACCCGGGCCGCCAATAAGCTCATAAGCAGCAACACTTCGGGAACCCAATTCCAGGTTCCGAGTCGATCCATGCGCCGGGAGTGCGGTTTATACTCCTGCCGCTCGGCTTTGCAGCCAGCCATCTCATTGATTCAGGGTAGATTCATGCGTAACGATGCTAAAGACGACTTCGACAACGTTCCCAGCCTGCGGGCCGACCTTGGGGATGACGATGATTTCGTGCCGACCCCTGCGACGTCGGTGCGTTCGCGAACGACGCCTGTGGTCAAGGTCAAGAGCGCCAGCACTGGCCCGTTGTGGGCACTGGTCGGCGCGCTGTTGATTGCGTTTGCAGGCCTGGCTTGGTGGAGCTTCCAGCAGATCTCCCTGATGGGCCAGCAGTTGGTTGCCACCCAGGAAAGCTTTGCCCGCATCAGCGAGGAAGCGGCGGGGCGCCTGCAGGCGATTTCCGGCAAGGTCGTGGCCAGCGAAGCCAATGTGAACAACGGCAGCGAAGCGTTGAAGCTGCAGATCAAGCAACTGGAAGCCCAGTTGCAGGAACAGGGCAAGCAACAGTTGGGCGTCGCGGGTCAAGCCACCGAACTGGACAGCCGCCTGGCCCAGATGAGTGCCAGCACCGCCGAACTGACAGCGGCCAATACCAAGCTGCAAGGCCAGGTGCAGGCCCTTACTGACGCTGTCGCCAGCCTCACGGCAGCACAGGCCGAGACCAAGGGTCTGGTCACCGATGTGGCGGCCTTGAAGAAACAAGGCAACCCTAGCGCGGCCATCGCCCGTCTCGAGCAGGACTTGCTGGTGCTCAAGAGCGCTCAGGAAAACCAGCCGGCCAATATCGACGCGCCGACCAACAAGGAATTCGACGTGTTCCGCATCCAGACCACGCGCAATATCACCACCTTGCAGAGCCAGGTGCAGAACTTGAATCAGCGTCTCAATGCGCCTGCTGCGGCCACACCACTGGGTCAATGAACGCGAAATCGTCCTCTGTAGGAGCGAACAAGCTCGCTCCTATATGGATTGTCACCGCTCGGTGACATTTCTTCTCCCCTTCGTTACTTGCCCATCCCGCGCCCTTGTTTAGACTCCGGTCATCCCAAAAAAACAATAAGGGCCACCCATGACCACCCATCCACTGCCTGCCAGCAGTTGGCTGAATGCACCTGCCCATCACGCTTGGCTCGCCGCAGAAGGCCAGCGCCTGTTGGCGTTCGCCAAGGCATCGCGCCTGCCGGACGGTTTCGGCAACCTCGACGATAAAGGCCAGTTGCCGGCCACTGCCCGCGCCGAAACCATGAACACCGCGCGCATGACCCACAGCTTTGCCATGGCCCATGCCATGGGGTTGCCGGGTTATGCCGAGCTGGTGGCGCACGGTGTGGCAGCGCTCAGCGGCCCGCTGCGTGACAGTGAGCACGGGGGCTGGTTCGCCGCTCCCCAGGCGGCTGATGGCAACACCGGCAAGGCCGCCTACCTGCACGCCTTCGTGGCCCTTGCCGCCAGCTCTGCCGTAGTGGCCGGCGCGCCGGGTGCGCGCACATTAATGAACGACGCCGTCCATATCATCGACCAGTTCTTCTGGAGCGAAGAGGAGGGCGTCATGCTCGAATCCTTTGCCCGAGACTGGAGCGGCGTCGAAGCCTACCGTGGCGCCAACAGCAACATGCACGCCACCGAAGCTTTCCTGGCATTGGCCGATGTCAGTGGTGATACACGTTGGCTGGACCGTGCGCTGCGCATCGTTGAACGGGTGATCCATACTCATGCCGCTGGCAACCAGTTCATGGTCATCGAACATTTCGATACGCACTGGAAGCCGTTGCTCGGTTACAACCAAGACAACCCTTCCGATGGCTTTCGCCCTTACGGCATCACCCCAGGCCATGGTTTTGAATGGGCGCGGTTGCTGCTGCACCTGGAAGCTGCGCGCCTTGAGGCCAAGCTGGCCACGCCGGACTGGCTGGTGAGCGACGCCAAAGGCCTGTTCGCCAGTGCCTGCGAGTACGCCTGGGCGGTGGATGGTGCGCCGGGCCTTGTCTACACTTTGGATTGGAACCAACGCCCGGTAGTACGCGAGCGCCTGCACTGGACCCATGCCGAAGCCAGCGCCGCTGCTCAGGCGCTGCTCAAACGTACCGGTGAGCTGCATTACGAAACCTGGTACCGACGTTTCTGGGAGTTTTGCGAAACCCACTTCATCGACCGGCTCCAGGGCAGTTGGCACCACGAACTCAGCCCGCACAACCAACCCAGCAGTAATATCTGGGGCGGTAAACCTGACCTGTACCATGCCTGGCAAGCGGTAGTGCTGCCTGCACTGCCCTTGGCACCCAGCTTGGCCAGTGCATTGGGCGGCGGATGCTATGTCACCAAGTGGTGACATTTGTGCGTCCCTTTGTTACCTGCGCCCTGAAAATCCATGTTTAAACTCCGTGCAGCGCAAGCTCTAGACTTGCATGCATAACAACAAGAAAAGGTACTCAGATGAACGCGATTAATCGCCTCGCCGTCGCTATTTCCATTGCCTCGTTGTTCCCCCTCAGTGCATTTGCCGCCGACTCCAAAGGTACGGTGGAAGTGGTGCATTGGTGGACCTCGGGCGGTGAAAAAGCGGCTGTGGATGTCCTGAAGGCCCAAGTTGAGAAAGACGGCTTTACCTGGAAAGACGGTGCTGTAGCAGGCGGCGGTGGCGCCACTGCCATGACCGTGCTCAAAAGCCGCGCGGTTGCTGGTAACCCGCCAGGAGTTGCCCAGATCAAAGGCCCCGACATCCAGGAATGGGCGTCGACTGGCCTGCTCGACACCGACGTGCTCAAAGACGTCGCCAAAGAAGAAAAATGGGATTCGCTGCTCGACAAAAAAGTCTCCGACACCGTGAAATACGACGGTGACTACGTGGCAGTGCCGGTGAATATCCACCGCGTGAACTGGCTGTGGATCAACCCGGAAGTCTTCAAGAAAGCCGGCATCACCAAGAACCCAACCACCCTCGAAGAATTCTATGCAGCGGGCGACAAGCTCAAGGCTGCAGGCTTCATTGCGCTCGCCCACGGCGGCCAGCCTTGGCAGGACAGCACCGTGTTCGAAGCGGTGGTGCTCTCGGTGATGGGCGCCGATGGCTACAAGAAAGCCCTGGTCGACCTGGATAACGGCGCATTGACCGGCCCGGAAATGGTCAAGGCCCTCACTGAACTGAAGAAAGTCGCGACCTACATGGACGTCGACGGCAAGGGCCAGGACTGGAACCTGGAGGCTGGCAAGGTCATCAACGGCAAGGCCGGCATGCAGATCATGGGTGACTGGGCCAAGTCCGAATGGACTGCGGCCAAGAAAGTCGCCGGCAAGGATTATGAGTGCGTAGCGTTCCCGGGCACTGATAAAGCCTTCACCTACAACATCGACTCCCTGGCGGTGTTCAAGCAGAAAGACAAAGGCACTGCCGCGGGCCAGCAGGACATCGCCAAAGTCGTGCTGGGTGAAAACTTCCAGAAGGTGTTCAGCATCAACAAGGGCTCGATCCCTGTGCGTAACGACATGCTGACCAAGATGGAATCCTACGGCTTTGATTCCTGCGCCCAGACCGCCGCCAAAGACTTCCTGGCCGACGCAAAGACTGGCGGCCTGCAGCCAAGCATGGCGCACAACATGGCCACGACCCTGGCGGTACAGGGTGCGTTCTTTGATGTCGTGACCAACTTCATCAACGACCCGAAAGCCGACCCGGCCGATACCGCCAAGAAGCTGGGTGCTGCGATCAAGTCAGCCAAGTAAGACTTGGTAGCGGATTTTTGTGGGAGCCGGGCTTGCCCGCGATGCAGGCAACTTGGTGTGCCGGTTACACCGAGGTGATGCCATCGCAGCGGTGCGACGATTCGACAAGCCAGCTCCCACACAAACCGCGTTCGACAAGAGACTCACCTTGTAGTCCTTTTTCCCTGTACTGGATTTTCCCATGAGTTCTGTTGCTGTGTTCAGCAAGGCCTCGCCATTCGATGTGCTGCAGCGCTGGCTCCCTAAACTGGTGCTGGCGCCGAGCATGTTCATCGTGCTGGTGGGCTTTTATGGCTACATCCTGTGGACGTTCGTGCTGTCGTTCACCACCTCGACCTTCCTGCCCAGCTACAAATGGGCGGGCCTGGCGCAGTATCAGCGGCTGTTCGACAACGACCGCTGGTGGGTGGCGAGCAAGAACCTGGCCGTGTTCGGCGGCATGTTCATCGGTATCACCCTGGTGATCGGCGTGCTGCTGGCGATTTTCCTCGACCAGAAAATCCGCCGCGAAGGCTTTATCCGCACCATTTACCTGTACCCGATGGCGCTCTCCATGATCGTCACCGGTACCGCCTGGAAATGGTTGCTCAACCCGGGCATGGGCCTGGACAAACTCCTGCGGGACTGGGGCTGGGAAGGCTTCCGTCTCGATTGGCTGATCGACCCGGACCGCGTGGTCTACTGCCTGGTGATTGCCGCTGTGTGGCAAGCCTCCGGCTTTATCATGGCGATGTTCCTCGCCGGCCTGCGCGGTGTTGATCAGTCGATCATCCGCGCTGCGCAGATCGACGGCGCGAGCCTGCCGCGTATCTACTGGAGCGTGGTGCTGCCCAGCCTGCGTCCGGTGTTCTTCAGTGCGGTGATGATCCTGGCGCACATTGCGATCAAGAGCTTCGACCTGGTGGCGGCAATGACCGCAGGCGGCCCGGGCTACTCGTCCGACCTGCCGGCGATGTTCATGTACTCGTTCACCTTCAGTCGCGGCCAGATGGGCATGGGCTCGGCCAGTGCAATCCTGATGCTCGGTGCGATCCTCGCGATCATCGTGCCGTACCTGTATTCCGAGCTGAGGACCAAGCGTAATGACTAGTCTCGCCGCCAAACCTGCCATCAGCCTGAGCCGCATCGCGATCTACGCGGTGCTGATCCTGGCGGTGCTGCTGTACCTGGTGCCGCTGGTGGTGATGCTGCTCACCAGCTTCAAGACCCCGGAAGACATCAGCACCGGTAACCTGCTGAGCTGGCCCACCGTGGTCAGCGGCATCGGCTGGGTGAAAGCCTGGGCCACCGTGGATGGCTACTTCTGGAACTCGATCAAGATCACCGTTCCTGCTGTGCTGATCTCTACCGCTATCGGCGCCTTGAACGGCTACGTGCTGTCGTTCTGGCGCTTCCGCGGTTCGCAGCTGTTCTTTGGCCTGTTGCTGTTCGGCTGCTTCCTGCCGTTCCAGACCGTGTTGCTGCCCGCGTCGTTCACCCTCGGCAAGATGGGCCTGGCCAGCACCACCACCGGCCTGGTGTTTATCCACGTGGTCTACGGCCTGGCGTTCACCACGCTGTTCTTCCGTAACTACTACGTGAGCATCCCGGATGCGCTGATCAAGGCAGCACGCCTGGACGGAGCGGGGTTCTTCACCATCTTCCGCCGGATCATCCTGCCGATGTCGACGCCGATCATCATGGTCTGCCTGATCTGGCAGTTCACCCAGATCTGGAACGACTTCCTGTTCGGCGTGGTGTTCTCCAGTGGCGACTCCCAGCCCATCACGGTGGCGCTGAACAACCTGGTCAACACCAGTACCGGGGCCAAGGAATATAACGTGGATATGGCGGCGGCGATGATCGCCGGGCTGCCGACCCTGCTGGTCTATGTGATCGCAGGCAAGTATTTCGTGCGCGGCCTTACGGCTGGCGCGGTCAAGGGGTAATCATGGCTACGCTTGAACTTCGCAATGTAAACAAGACCTATGGCGCCGGCCTGCCCGACACCTTGAAGAACATCGAACTGTCGATCAAGGAAGGCGAGTTCCTCATCCTGGTCGGCCCGTCGGGCTGTGGTAAATCCACGCTGATGAACTGCATCGCTGGCCTTGAGACCATCACCGGCGGCGCGATCATGATCGGTGATCAAGACGTGAGCGGCATGAGCCCCAAGGACCGTGACATCGCCATGGTGTTCCAGTCCTACGCGCTGTACCCGACCATGAGCGTGCGCGAGAACATCGAGTTCGGCCTCAAGATCCGCAAGATGCCGCAAGCCGACATCGACGCCGAAGTGGCGCGCGTGGCCAAGTTGCTGCAGATCGAACACCTGCTCAACCGCAAGCCGGGCCAGTTGTCCGGTGGCCAGCAACAGCGCGTGGCCATGGGCCGTGCCCTGGCGCGCCGGCCGAAGATCTACCTGTTCGACGAACCGCTGTCTAACCTCGACGCCAAGCTGCGCGTCGAGATGCGTACCGAAATGAAGCTGATGCACCAGCGTCTGAAAACCACCACCGTCTACGTGACCCACGACCAGATCGAAGCGATGACCCTGGGCGACAAAGTGGCGGTGATGAAGGACGGGATCATCCAGCAATTCGGCACGCCAAAAGAAATTTACAACGACCCTGCCAACCTGTTTGTGGCAAGCTTTATCGGTTCACCACCGATGAACTTCGTTCCCATGCGCCTAAAACGCCAGAACGGTGATCTGGTGGCGGTGCTCGACAGCGGCCAGGCCCGTTGCGAGTTGGCGTTGGGCATGAATGACGCCGGGCTGGAAGACCGCGATGTGATCCTGGGCCTGCGCCCGGAGCAGATCGTGCTGGCAGCGGGCGAGGGTAATGGCTCGTCGAGCATTCGTGCCGAAGTCCAGGTCACCGAGCCGACCGGCCCGGACACCCTGGTGTTTGTGCAGCTCAACGACACCAAGGTCTGCTGTCGTTTGGCGCCGGACGTGGCACCGCAAGTGGGCGAGACCCTGACCTTGCAGTTCGACCCGGCCAAGGTATTGCTGTTTGACGCCAAGACCGGTGAGCGGTTGGGCGCAGTGGCTTCATTGCCGGCACAGGGGCATGCCGACAATGTGACCCAGTTCAAGGGCCGTTAAGCAAGATAAGTGATTGTTTTAATTAAAAAATGTAACCCGCGTTAGATAAAAACAGTTTAATAACAATAAAGACGAGGATGTAGGGATGAAAAAGCAACACAACAACACCCGGCTGATCTGCCAACTGTCAGCGGCAGCAGCCCTTGTATTGTCCGCCAATGCGATGGCGGCCGATGCATTCAGCGCTGATTCCAAGTGGATGACCGGCGATTGGGGCGGCGAGCGTACCAAGCTGATCGAGCAAGGTATCGACATCAAGGCCGACTACGTGGGCGAGATGGGCTACAACGCCCACGGCGGCTACAACGACGACAAGACCGGTCGTTACTCCGACCAGTTCGGACTGGGCGTGGCACTGGACCTGCAAAAACTGTGGGGCTGGGATAACACCCAGGCCAAGATCCAGTTGACCAACCGTAATGGCCAGAACATCTCCAATGACCGCATTGGCGACCCGCGTGCCGGCACCTTGAGTTCCTCGCAAGAAGTGTATGGCCGTGGCCACATGGTGCGTTTGACCCAGTTCTGGATTCAGCACCAGATGTTCGACAACAAGCTGGACGTGAAGCTCGGTTACTTCGGTGAAGGCGAAGACTTCAACACCTTCCCTTGCGACTTCCAGAACCTGTCGTTCTGCGGCTCCCAGGTCGGTAACTACGTCAATACCTGGTACAACTGGCCGGTCGCCCAGGCCGCTATCCGCGTGAAATACAACATCACGCCTGAGCTGTATGCGCAAATCGGTGCCTACAACCAGAACCCGTCGCAGCTGGAGCACGGCAACGGCTTCAAACTCAGCGGCAGTGGTACCAAGGGCACCGTGATTCCGGTGGAATTGGTCTGGTCGCCGAAGGTTAATAACCTGCCGGGCGAATACCGTGTGGGTTTCTATAAAAGTGCGGCCGATGCTCCGGATGTACGTGAAGACGTCAACGGTAACGATGCGGTCCTCAGCGGCGCCGACTTCCGTACCCGCAGCAGCAAGAAAGGCTACTGGTTCGTTGCGCAACAGCAACTCACCACCCATAACGGCGACGCTTCCCGTGGTTTGAACATTGCCGCCAACGCGACCTTCCATGACAAGGAAACCAACCTGGTCGACAACTACCAGTCGTTGATGCTCGTGTACAAAGGCCCATTCGACGCGCGTCCAAAAGATGACGTCGGCATTGGCGTCGCTCGCCTGCATGTCAACAATGATGTGAAGAAAAACTCGGAGCTGCTCAACGACGCCAGGGGCGTGAGCGACTACGACAATCCGCTGTACACGCCGATTCGTGAGACTGAGTACAACGTCGAACTCAACTACGGTTTCCACGTCACCAACTGGCTGACTGTGCGTCCGAACCTGCAGTACGTTGTCCAGCCTGGCGGCGTGGATAAAGTCGACAACGCGCTGGTAGCGGGCCTGAAAATTCAGTCTACGTTCTAACGCTGTTGCGATAAGCTCCTCTCTCTGTGCGCATTTGCGGGTAGCCATGGCTATCCGCTTTTTTTTGCGTGGCACTGTGATATTCGGGACCTGGCACATGCACGAGCAACCGCTGCAACGCTTTTTCAAATCCCTGCGCGAGCGTCCGGTGTTCGCCTGGGAGCGCTTTCAGATGCGCGATGTGTTGGTGATCGACCATCCGCTGTGCCAGGCGGTGTTCAGTCGCCAGGGTGCGCAATTGCTGCACTTTCAACCCACCGGCCAAAAGCCGTGGCTGTGGTGTGCCGCCAAATGGCCGCAAGTCGGGGCTATCCGTGGTGGCGTACCGGTGTGCTGGCCGTGGTATGGCCGTCACCCCAGCGAAAATGCCTGGCCTTCCCACGGTTGGGCCCGCTTGATCGACTGGAAACTGCTCGACAGCAGCACTGACGATGACGGCGTGCGCCTGCACTGGCAATTGCAGCTGTGCGACTGGCAGGTGGACTTGCACGCACACTTGGGCGAAACCCTGGAACTGCGCCTGAGCACCGAGCATCACGACGAGCTGCCGTGCCAGTTGAGCCATGCATTGCACGCTTACTGGCGTATTGGTCACGTTGACGAGGTAGCGCTGTCTGGGCTCGAAGGGGCGCAGGGTTATGACCAGCTCAATCGCCAGGTTTGCCAGCAGGAAGGCGAATTGCGGGTCGATGGCGGATGCCAGCGGGTGTTCCAGCATGAGGGCGAACTGCAGCTCAAGGACCACGCCTGGCAGCGTGAACTGTGCATCGACACCGGCGACAGCGCCGACACGGTGGTGTGGCACCCGGGCAGCCGGCCGCTGTTGGGCGTGAGCTTTAACGAAGCGTCGGGGTTTGTGTGTGTGGAGGCGGCGATGGCGGCGGCGAGCCTGGCGCCGGGGGAGAGGGCGCATTTGAGTTTGCAGGCCAGGGCAGGGGTTTAGCGGTGTGGCTGATGGCGCTATCGCAGGCAAGCCAGCTCCCACCTTTGGAATGCATTCCCCTGTGGGAGCTGGCTTGCCTGCGATAGCGCCGGTACTGCTGGAAGAGCTGCCTGCTAGTTGAATTCATGATCGTTCCCACGCTCCGCGTGGAAATGCAGCCTATGACGCTCCGCGTCACGACGCTAAAGGCAGACGCAGAGCGTCCAGTGAGGCATTCCCACGCGGAGCGTGGGAACGATCAGTTGACACGGATTTAGTTGAATTCATCCCCCACCGGATATCGGCTGTCATTCAAGCTCTCTTTGATCTTGCGCAAATGCGGCTGGAAATCCACTCCGCGACGCAGGGTCATACCCGTTGCCAACACGTCCAATACCGTCAATTGGATAATCCGAGAAGTCATCGGCATGTAGATATCCGTGTCTTCCGGCAGCGGGATGTTCAGGCTCACCGTACTGGCTTTGGCCAGCGGCGAGTTTTCGGCGGTCACGCCCAGCACTGACGCACCGTTTTCCCGAGCGATACGCGCCACTTCCACCAGTTCGCGGGTACGACCGGTGTAGGAAATGATCACGAACAACTCACCGGTGTGCGCCACCGAGGCGATCATGCGTTGCATCAGCACGTCGGCGTGGGCGGTCACTGCCAGGTTGAAGCGGAAGAACTTGTGCAACGCATCCATGGCCACCGGGGCTGAAGCGCCGAGGCCAAAGAAGTGGATCTGCCGTGCCTGGATCAACAAGTCCACGGCCTTGCTGATCAGCGCCGGGTCCAGGGCCTGGCAGGCACTGTCCAAGGAGGCAATGGCGCTGCCAAAGATCTTCTGGGTGTAGGCCTCGGGGTTATCATCGGCCTCCACGGCGCGGCTGACATACGCGGCGCCACTGGCCAGGCTTTGCGCCAACTGCAATTTGAGTTCAGGGTAACCGCTGACACCGAACGAACGGCAGAAGCGGTTGACCGTCGGTTCACTGACCGAGGCGGCCTGGGCGAGGGCGGCGATCGAGAAGCGTGTGGCCTGCTGCGGGTTGAGCAGGATCACTTCAGCGACTTTGCGCTCGGCCTTGTTCAATTCTTCGAGGCGGTTCCGGATCTGTTCCAGAAGATTTCGCACGCGGTCCATTCAGTCTTTCCTTCGGGCGACGATGCAAATAAAAAGGCGGTAACCAATCGATGAGTGGCTTTTCGCGGTGGCCTATCCTACTGAGGGTAGCTGAACACCACCACTCGCAATGCGTATTTCGGGAAAATGTTGTGGTTATTACTACATTTTTCCTTGAGTGATGCCTTGAAAAAAGGTATTTGTAGCTTAACTTGATAAAAGAACAAACATCATGCCTTCGATAACCGTGGAACCCTGCACCTTTGCCCTGTTTGGCGCCTTGGGTGATCTGGCGCTGCGCAAGTTATTTCCTGCCCTTTATCAACTCGATGGCGCCGGGTTGCTGCACGACGACACACGCATCCTGGCCCTGGCCCGTGAAGCCGGCTCCGAGCAGCAACACCTGGCCCATATCGAAAAAGAATTGCGTAAATACGTCGGCAAGGAACTCGACGAGGCCGTGGCCCAGCGTTTCCTCGCGCGCCTTTCGTATGTGCATGTCGACTTCATGAAGGCTGACGACTACGTTGCCCTGGCCGAAAAAGCCGGCAGCGATCAACGCCTGATTGCCTACTTCGCCACCCCGGCGGCGGTGTACGGCGCGATCTGCGAAAACCTGTCCAAGGTTGGCCTGGCGGAAAATACCCGCGTAGTGCTGGAAAAACCCATCGGTTCGGACCTGGAGTCATCGCGCAAGGTCAACGACGCCGTGGCGCAGTTTTTCCCGGAAAACCGCACCTACCGCATCGACCACTACCTGGGCAAAGAGACGGTGCAGAACCTGATTGCCCTGCGTTTCGCCAACAGCCTGTTCGAAACCCAGTGGAACCAGAACTACATCTCCCACGTGGAAATCACCGTGGCCGAGCAGGTCGGCATCGAAGGCCGTTGGGGTTACTTCGACAAGGCCGGCCAGCTGCGCGACATGATCCAGAACCACCTGTTGCAGCTGCTGTGCCTGATTGCCATGGACCCGCCGGCCGACCTGTCCGCCGACAGCATCCGTGACGAGAAGGTCAAGGTGCTCAAGGCCCTGGCGCCGATCAGCCCCGAAGGCCTGACCACCCAAGTAGTCCGTGGCCAGTACATCGCCGGCTACAGCGCTGGTAAAGCCGTGCCGGGTTACCTGGAAGAAGACAATTCCAACACCCAGAGCGACACCGAAACCTTCGTCGCCCTGCGTGCCGATATCCGCAACTGGCGTTGGGCCGGGGTGCCGTTCTACCTGCGTACCGGCAAGCGCATGCCGCAAAAGCTGTCGCAGATCGTCATCCATTTCAAGGAACCATCCCACTATATCTTCGCCCCCGAGCAGCGCTTGCAGATCAGCAACAAGCTGATCATCCGCCTGCAGCCGGACGAAGGTATTTCCCTGCGTGTGATGACCAAGGAACAGGGCCTGGACAAAGGCATGCAACTGCGCAGCGGGCCACTGCAATTGAATTTTTCCGACACCTATCGCAGCGCACGCATCCCCGATGCCTACGAGCGATTGTTGCTGGAAGTGATGCGCGGCAATCAGAACCTGTTTGTTCGCAAAGATGAAATCGAAGCCGCGTGGAAGTGGTGTGACCAGTTGATCGCCGGGTGGAAAAAATCCGGTGATGCGCCTAAGCCGTATGCGGCGGGGTCCTGGGGGCCGATGAGCTCCATTGCACTGATTACGCGGGATGGGAGGTCGTGGTATGGCGATATCTGAATTGAAACTGCCTCAGGGCGTCACTGCCCATGAGTACCGTACGCCTGCGCTGCTGGCCGATGGCCTTGCCAATGACGTGGCCGAACAACTGCGCGCGGCCATCAGTGCCCGTGGCGAGGCGACGTTGGTGGTGTCCGGTGGCCGCAGCCCCGTGGCGTTTTTCCAGAACCTGGCCAAGCAGGGCCTGGACTGGTCCAAGGTCATCATCACCCTGGCCGATGAGCGCTGGGTGCCGGTCGAACACGCGGACAGCAATGCCGGCCTGTTGAAGCAACACTTGCTGCAAGGCCCGGCGGCCAAGGCGAAGTTCTTGAGCCTGTACAGCCCTGCCGCCAACCTTGAAGACGCTGCCGAGCAGGCCGATCGCCTGTTGGCCGAGCTGCCTGCCATTGATGTGCTGGTGCTGGGCATGGGCGATGACGGTCACACTGCCTCGCTGTTCCCCAACAGTCCCAACCTGGCTGAAGCCCTGAAGCCCGACGGTACCCGCCGTTGCTGGCCGATGCTGGCACCGACCGTGCCGCACCAGCGCCTGACCATGAGTCGCGCGCTGTTGGCGACGGCCAACTACACCGTGCTGTCGATTTCCGGCAGTTCGAAATTGACCACCTTGAGCGCCGCCCTGGCCAGCAACGATGTTGCTGCCATGCCGATTCGCGCGTTTTTGCAACCTACTCTAGAGATTTACTGGTGCCCATGAGCCAAGGATCAGCCGCTATGAAAAGCCCCCAATCGACCGTGTCCATGGCGGATAAAGTTGCCTTGATCGACAGCCTCTGCGCCAAGGCGCGGATCCTGCCGGTGATCACCATCGCCCGCGAACAGGACATCCTGCCGTTGGCCGACGCCCTGGCCGCTGGCGGTTTGACCGCGCTGGAAGTGACCCTGCGTTCCGAGTTCGGCCTCAAGGCCATTCAGGTCTTGCGCGAGCAACGTCCTGAGCTGTGCACCGGTGCCGGTACCGTGCTCGATCGTCACATGCTCGAAGCGGCCGAAGTGGCGGGCTCGCAATTTATCGTCACCCCTGGCATCACCCGCGACCTGCTGGAAGCCTCGGTGCACAGCCCGATCCCGCTGCTGCCGGGCATCAGCAACGCCTCCGGCATCATGGAAGGCTACGGCCTGGGTTATCGCCGCTTCAAACTGTTCCCGGCTGAAGTCAGCGGTGGTGTTGCTGCCATCAAGGC
Source organism: Pseudomonas sp. DW-iso17 (assembly GCF_058725345.1). Lineage (NCBI taxonomy): Bacteria > Pseudomonadati > Pseudomonadota > Gammaproteobacteria > Pseudomonadales > Pseudomonadaceae > Pseudomonas > Pseudomonas sp. DW-iso17. The sequence continues at coordinate 108,953 of NZ_JBZXEA010000004.1, forward strand.
GCTCGGCGGCCCATTCGGCGAAGTCAAATTCTGCCCGACTGGCGGTGTTGGCCCAGCCAACATCAAGAGCTACATGGCGTTGAAAAACGTGATGTGCGTGGGGGGCAGCTGGATGCTGGATCCGGAGTGGGTCAAGAACGGCGACTGGGCGCGTATCCAGGAAGTCACTGCCCAGGCGCTGGCGCTGCTGGACTGAACGGATTTATCGAATCGTTGTTGCTGTGCTTAACGGCATTTTTGCGGCGCACTTGGTCGGTGTGCCGCTTTTTTTTGCCTGTAGAAAAACCTCAAGCACATCGCCGCTCTGAAGGTGGGAGCTGGCTTGCCTGCGATAGCTATTTATCAGTTAGCCCATCTTTGGCTGATACACCGTTATCGCAGGCAAGCCAGCTCCCACAATTTTAATCGGTGTTTAGTCTGGTGATTGCGTGGACCAGCGCATTGATGTCCGCCGCTGACGTCACCAACCCGGGCGTCACCCGAATACAGGTGCCAAACGCCGCCCCCGTGCGCTTAGTGGTGAACAGGCTGTGCTCCTTGAGCAACCTGTCCGCCATCGTCTGCTGATCACGCCCGATGAACTTGAAGGCGGTGATCCCGCAATACAGTCGTGGGTCATCCGAAGTCAGCACTTCAATTCCCGCCAACGGCCGTACCTGGTTCACCCACAGGTTGCGCAGGTGATTGACGCGTGCGCCCTTGGCCGCGGCGCCACCCAATTGCCGATGCTCTTCAAACACCAGGGGCAAGGTCATTAGTGCTGGGAAGTTCGGCGTGCTGTAGGACGTACGCGCTCGTACATCCGTGGTCGGGTAGTGGAACTCACCCATGTCCGGGTCGATATCGGCCAGGCGCTCCGGTGCGATGTACAAAAAGCCCAGGGTCAGCGGTGCGCCGATCCATTTATGCAGGTTGAAGCCTGCGAACTGAATGCCCAGTTCGGCCAGGTTGAATTCGACCTGGCCCAAGGCGTGGGCGCCGTCGAGGATCACGTCGATTGCGCGTTCGCGTGCGGCCTTGGCAATGGCCGCAACCGGCATGACCAGCCCGGTGCGATGGGTTACATGGGTCAAGGCCATGAGCTTCAGGCGCGGGTACTGCGCGAAGGCGTCGTGGTAAGTGTGCACCAGGTTGTCGAAACTGGCCGGGTGGGTGTGGGCCACCTCTATCACTTCCACGCCGCGAGTCGCTGCCAGCCAGCGCATGGCGCCTTTGACCGTGTCGTATTCCAGATCGCTGATCAGCACTTGGTCGCCCGGTTGCAGGCGGTTGTAGTTGCGGATCAGCGACTGCAAGGCTTCGGTGGCGTTACGGGTAAACGCGACCGACTCCGGGTCGACGTCAATCAACCCGGCCAACTGGCGGCGTAACTCGTTGTTTTCACCCTGCTCAAAGCGCTGGCGCACATGCACCGCGTTGCTGCGGTTGATAAAGCTGATGTGCTCAAGGTACTGGGCCTGCACCGCCCGGCTCATGCGCCCGAAGTAGCCGTTTTCCAGGTTGATCGGGCCGGGCTCGCACTCGTAACGCTGAGCGATGGCCTGCCAGTGCGCTTCGTTATCGGCATTCCTTGGCATGGTGGGTCTCCTAGTGGCGGGGGGCGGGTCTGCCGTGTTTGGCGCGCAGTGGCTCAAGCAATTCGGACAGACCGTTGTGGTCGATTTCCTGCATCAAGGCCAGCAAACCGCCCAGCTCCCCGTGGGGGAAACCTTCGCGGGCGAACCAATTCAGGTAGGGCCCAGGCAAGTCGGCAATGATCCGGCCTTTGTATTTGCCGAAGGGCATTTGGCGGGTGATGAGCAGTTCGAGTTTTTCGGGATTCATGAGCGTCGCAGGGTTGAGGCCAGGCTTTCGAAAATACAGGCATTCTGCATGAAGGCCAAATGACAGATCATGCAAATAACCAAGATACAGATGGTTCAATAATTCGTAACTTATTGAAATAAAACGTAAAAATAATTTTTGAAAACCTGGCACGGGCGCTGCAATAACCAAGGCAACCTTCTAACCCGTACAAGGAATTGAAAAATGACTGATATCAACAAAGAATCGATCTCCGTACTGAACGACCTGATCGAGACCAGCATCGACGGCCAAAAGGGTTTCAAGGAATGCGCTGAAGACATCAAGCATCCAGAACTCAAGGCACTGTTTGCCAAGCGTGCCGTTGATTGCGGTACCGCTGCCGAAGAACTGAAAACGGCTGTGCGTGCCTTGGGTGGCGATCCTGAGGATTCCGGCAGCATGGCCGGCGCCCTGCACCGTGGCTGGGTCGACGTGAAGTCGATGGTCACTGGCAAGGATGAAGAGGCCGTACTGAACGAAGCCGAGCGCGGTGAAGACCACGCACTGAAGGCTTACAAGGAAGCGATCGAGAAGATCAACAAGCACAACCTGGTGGGCATTCGTGACTTGGTTGAGCGTCAGTACCACGGTGTACAGCGCAACCACGACCAGGTAAAAGCCCTGCGTAACCAGGCTCGCGCTCAGTCGTAAGCCCTTTGTTGGAAATGTTCTGAAGAATGTGGGAGGGGGCTTGCCCCCGATGGCGGAGTATCAGTCACTGCAGCTGTGACTTGACTTGCGCTATCGGGGGGCAAGCCCCCTCCCACATTGGTACTGCGTGAATGTCAGCCAATGCTGATCGGCGGCAATTCGGTCAAGGTCACGACTTGCTGCTTACGCGGTGCCAGAATCTCTGCCTCGCCATCTACCACCAACTCATCACGCTGGTTGAACACCCGAGTGGCAATGCGCACGCGAAACTTCGGCAGTTTCTCGAGGATTTCCAAGCGCACGGTCAGGGTGTCGCCGATCTTCACCGGCTTCTGAAAGGTCATCTGCTGGCCGATGTAAATCGTGCCCGGCCCAGGCAGCTCGCAGGCCACCGCGGCGCTGATCAGTGCACCGCTGAACATGCCGTGGGCAATCCGCTCCTTGAACATGGTCGCCTTGGCGTATTCAGCGTCCAGGTGCACCGGGTTGTGGTCACCCGACATGGCGGCGAACAGCTGGATATCGCGCTCTTCGACGGTTTTGCTGAAGCTGGCAGTCTGGCCCACTTCAAGCGCTTCGTACGGGGTGTTGGTTACCTGGGTCATCTCAAGGTGCATCCTGTGGCTTAACGGTAATTAATCGGCTGATTTTAAAGCAAAAACTATTCGCAGCGGGTGGGCCTGCGCAACGCCAGCGCCTGGTCGAGCCAGGCCAGCAGGTCGGCGGTGACTTCATCGCGGTTGGTTTCGTTGAACACTTCATGGCGCGCCTGCGGGTAGAGCGTCAATTGCACGTCCTGGCAACCGGCTTCACGCAGGGCGTGGGCCAGGTCCTTGAGACGCTTGCCTTCACTCACCGGATCACAATCGCCGCCCATCACCAGGATCGGCAGGCCAGGATCGATCTGCGCCAGGTTGGAGACTTTGCTGATCTGCTGCAAGCCGCCCAGCAGGTCGATCCACAGTTGATTGGTGCAACGAAAGCCACAGAGTGGGTCGTTGATGTAGTTATCCACTTCAACCGGGTCGCGGCTGAGCCAGTCGAATTTGGTGCGGTTGGGCTTGAAGGCTTTGTTGAATGAGCCGAACGACAGGAAGTCGATCAACGCACTGCGCCCTCGCAGGCCTTGGCGCGCTCGCTCGATGCGCGCGATGATTTGCGCTGCACGGTAGAGGGCCACCGGCTGGAAATTCGAGCCGCTGAGTATTGCGCCATGCAAGCTGGCACTGTGATGCAGCAAGTACGCCTGGGAGATATAGCTGCCCATGCTGTGGCCCAGCAGGATGATCGGCAGCCCGGGATGCTGTTGGCCGATGTGCTGATTGAGGCTGGCCAGATCGCCCACTACTTTGTTCCAGCCATCCGTTTCAGCATATAGCCCAATAGTGCCGGCCTCTGCAGTGCGGCCATGCCCGCGCTGGTCCAGCGCATACACACCCAGGCCTGCTGCACACAATGCCTGCGCCAGGCGCGCATAGCGGCCGCCATGCTCGGCCATGCCATGGGAGATCATCACCACGGCCCTGGGTGGCCCGTCGGGCAGCCATTGGTTGACGTACAGACGGGTGTGGTCGTTCGCGGTCAGCCAGAAGGTGCTGTGGTTCATGGCGGCTTCCTTTGCTCAGGGTGGTTGCATTGTATAGCTCATCCGGCGTGGGGCGGGGTATCTGCCTACGCCTTAGGTACAAGATTCATACAATCAATGACACAGTTCAGCGTCTTGCCTGTTTGGCCATAGCTGCTAACTTCCCCAAAGCTCCGCTTCTTATTGCTGCACATCTGCATGGCAGCGGCCGGACACACTCAGGTAAAGAGGACAAGAATAATGCAACCTGATTTCTGGAATGACAAACGCGCGGCGGGAGTCCCCAATGCCATCGACCTCAGCACCTACAAGTCGGTGATCGAGGTGTTCGAGCGTTCCTGCAAGACCTTTGCCGACCGTCCGGCATTCAGCAGCATGGGCATTACCCTCACCTACGCAGAACTTGAACGCCAGAGTGCGGCGTTTGCCGGTTACCTGCAGCAGCACACCGACCTCAAGCCCGGCGAGCGCATCGCGGTGCAGCTGCCCAACGTGCTGCATTACCCGGTGGCGGTGTTCGGCGCACTGCGCGCCGGGCTGATCGTGGTCAACACCAACCCGCTGTATACCCCGCGCGAGATGCGCCACCAGTTCAAGGACGCCGGTGTGCGCGCGCTGGTCTACCTCAACCTGTTCGGTTCGCGGGTGCAGGAGGTATGCACCGACACCGAGATCGACTACCTGATCGAAGCCAGGATGGGCGATTTCATGCCCGCCGCCAAAGGCTGGCTGGTCAACACCGTGGTCGACAAGGTGAAGAAGATGGTTCCGGCCTACCACCTGCCGCGAGCAGTGTCGTTCAAGCGCGCCCTGCGCATAGGCGCGGGCCTTGGGGTGACGCGCCATCCGGTGACCCTGGACGACGTCGCCGTGCTGCAATACACCGGCGGCACCACCGGCCTGGCCAAGGGCGCGATGCTCACTCACGGCAACCTGGTGGCGAACATGCAGCAAGTGCGGGCGTGCATGTCGCAACTGGGCGACGACGGCCATCCGCTGATCAAGGAAGGGCAGGAGGTGATGATTGCACCGCTGCCGCTGTACCACATCTATGCATTCACGGCCAATTGCATGTGCATGATGGTCTCCGGTAACCACAACGTGCTGATCACCAACCCACGGGACATCGGCGGGTTTATCAAGGAGCTCAAACAGTGGCAGTTCTCCGGCCTGCTGGGGCTCAACACCCTGTTTGTGGCGCTGCTGGACCACCCGGATTTCAAGAGCCTGGACTTCTCCCACCTCAAGATCACCAACTCCGGTGGCACCGCTCTGGTCAAGGCCACGGCGGAACGCTGGAAGGCGCTGACCGGTTGCGCCATCGGCGAAGGCTACGGCCTCACCGAAACCTCGCCAGTGGCCAGTACCAACCCCTACGGCGGCCTGTCGCGCCTGGGTACCGTGGGCATCCCGGTGCCGGGTACGGCGATGAAAGTCGTCGATGACCTGGGGCAAGAACTGCCTTTGGGCGAGCGCGGCGAGCTGTGCATCCAGGGTCCACAAGTGATGAAGGGCTACTGGCAGCAACCGGCCGCCACCGCCGAAACCTTGGACGCCGATGGCTGGTTGAAGACCGGTGACATTGCGGTGATCGACACCGATGGCTACATCAGTATTGTGGATCGCAAGAAGGATTTGATCATCGTCTCGGGTTTCAACGTGTACCCCAACGAAATCGAAGACGTGATCATGGCCCATCCGGCCGTGGCCAACTGCGCCGTGATCGGCGTACCGGACGAGCGCACGGGGGAGGCGGTGAAGCTGTTCGTGGTGGCACGGGCCCAGGGGGTGAGCCTCGAGGAACTGAAGACGTACTGCAAGGCCAACTTCACGGGGTACAAGGTGCCTAAGCATATTGTGCTGAGAGAGTCGTTGCCGATGACACCGGTGGGCAAGATCTTGCGCCGGGAGCTGCGCGACATCGCTTGAGTTGAAACCGGGTACAAAAAATGTGGGAGCTGGCTTGCCGGCGATAGCGGTGTTTCAGTCACCTGTTGAATTGACTGATCCACCGCTATCGCAGGCAAGCCAGCTCCCACATTGTCATATAGCACCCTTGAGAGCTTGTTCTAGAGCCATTTTTGGCGTTATAGAATTTTTGCTCTAAAAGTGACCATTGGATATTCTTGAGTCATGTTTATGACTGTAGGGCCCTCTTTTGGCTCTAGGCGGCCCTTGGCAAAGCTGCTACTCTCGGCGCGCTTTGTGACTTCTAGGCCTGCTTGAAAGCGCCAGACTCACCTAAAAACATACACCAATAATAATCGCATCAAATGCGATGATGAATTCGCGTCGCTGAGGAGTGGGCTTCCATGAATGAAGACTTTTGGAAGGATAAGTACCCCGCCGGGATTGCTGCACAGATCAATCCAGACGAGTATCCGAATATTCAGGCGGTACTGAAGCAGTCCTGCCAGCGCTTCGCCAACAAACCGGCTTTCAGCAACCTGGGCAAGACAATCACCTACGGTGAACTGTACGAATTGTCCGGCGCATTCGCCGCGTATCTGCAACAGCATACCGACTTGAAGCCTGGCGATCGAATCGCTGTGCAACTGCCCAACGTTCTGCAATACCCCGTCGCTGTATTCGGTGCCATCCGCGCCGGCCTGATCGTGGTCAACACCAACCCGCTGTACACCGCGCGGGAGATGGAACACCAATTCAATGATTCGGGGGCCAAGGCCCTGGTTTGCCTGGCCAACATGGCGCACCTGGCTGAAAAAGTCGTGCCCAAGACCGCCGTCAAGCACGTGATCGTCACCGAAGTTGCCGACCTGCTCTCGCCGTTCAAGCGCGTGCTGATCAACAGCGTGATCAAGTACGTGAAGAAAATGGTCCCGGCCTATCATCTGCCCCAGGCCATCAAGTTCAACGACGTACTCGCCAAGGGCCATGGCCAGCCGGTCAACGATGCCAGCCCGGCCAGCGGCGATGTGGCCGTGTTGCAATACACCGGCGGTACCACCGGCGTGGCCAAGGGCGCGATGCTGACCCACCGCAACCTCGTCGCCAACATGTTGCAATGCAAGGCGCTGATGGGCTCCAACCTCAATGAAGGCTGCGAGATCCTGATCACACCGCTGCCGCTCTACCACATCTATGCCTTCACCTTTCATTGCATGGCGATGATGCTGATCGGCAACCACAACATCCTGATCAGCAACCCGCGCGACCTGCCGGCGATGGTCAAGGAACTGTCGAAGTGGAAGTTCAGCGGCTTCGTCGGCCTCAACACCCTGTTCGTGGCACTGTGCAACAACGAAGGTTTCCGCAAGCTGGACTTCTCTGCGCTGAAGGTCACCCTATCGGGCGGCATGGCGTTGCAACTGGCTGCGGCGGAGCGTTGGAAGGCCGTGACCGGCTGCGCGATCTGCGAAGGCTACGGCATGACTGAAACCAGCCCGGTGGCCACGGTCAACCCGATCCAGAACATCCAGATCGGCACCATTGGCATTCCGGTGCCTTCCACCGCGTGTAAAGTCATCGCCGACGACGGTACCGAGCTGGCGCTGGGCGAAACCGGCGAGCTGTGTGTAAAAGGTCCGCAAGTGATGAAGGGCTACTGGCAGCGCCAGGATGCCACCGACGAGATGCTCGACAGCGAGGGCTGGCTGAAGACCGGCGACATCGCGATCATCCAGCCAGACGGCTACATGCGTATCGTCGACCGCAAGAAGGACATGATTCTGGTCTCCGGCTTCAACGTCTACCCCAACGAGCTCGAAGACGTGCTGGCGGGCCTGCCGGGCGTGCTGCAGTGTGCGGCCATCGGCGTACCGGATGAAAAATCCGGCGAGCACATCAAGTTGTTCATCGTGGTCAAGCCAGGGGCCACCCTGACCAAGGACCAGGTGATGGAACACATGCGCGCCAACGTCACCGGCTACAAGGTGCCCAAGGCCGTGGAGTTCCGTGATGCGTTGCCGACCACCAACGTGGGCAAGATCCTGCGGCGTGAATTGCGTGATGAAGAACTGAAGAAACTCGGTCTTAAAAAGTAACCCATAAAAACCCCGCTGATGCGGGGTTTTTTATGAGGGCGCTGGCCAAACACTTACCTCCTGTGGGAGCGGGCTTGCCTGCGACAGCGCTACACCAGCCACTGCTGTATCGCCTGACTCACTGCCATCGCGGGCAAGCCCGCTCCCACAGGGTTACCGGGCTTACAGCGCGAACTGCGCGAAGCTCACACCCGCACCGGCGGGGCGCACGTCCTTCAAGAACGAATCCTTGTCGGCGCTCAACTCCAGGGTAATCTCCGGCTTGCGCTTGCCCGCATTGCGCACCACCAGCCCCTCGAGTTTTTCACGCAGGAACACGGTCGGCACCTTAAGGTGCAGCAACTGGTCGGTGTCGGCGTTGTGCATCAACAGATGGATCCACTCGTACTGGCCCACGGCAATACGCCCCACCGGCAGGTCGAACCACCAGATGTTGCGTTTGCGGTCCAGGTCGGTGAAGTGGCAGTTGTTGACGCCGAGTACGGCACCGCCCAGTTCCTGGTTTCTGCGGGCAATGGCCTGTGCTTTATTGAGTTTCATAACCTTCCTACGGGATCTGTTATTCAGCGTTGCAGCCTGAATGTGCCGGGCATTCTCGTGGGTTGGGCATAAAACATAAAGCCAAACCTGCCGCTTTCGATGAAATGCTCGTACAAAAATAATTGAAACTCTGCCGTTGCGCTTCAGGTCAACCGCTACGTAGTGACCAAAAACCATTTGATTGTTATCAGGAGTAATACCATGAGCAGCACTTCCGATAAGGTAAAGGGCTTGGCGAACGAAGCTGTCGGTAACATCAAGCAAGGCGTCGGTAAAGTCACAGACAATGACAAACTGCGTGCTGAAGGCGTGATCCAAGAGAAAAAAGGCGAAGCTCAGCAAGCAGTGGGCAAGACCAAGGACGCAGTGAAAAAAGCCACTGAGTAACACGTCCTGGGGGGCAGCCCCCAGCAGCCCGACGGCCATCCACGGATGGCCGTTTTTGTATCCGGTGTTGCAACTAAACTTTCGAAATTGTTTCAAAGTCGCCAAATGGGCTACTTTGATGTAGAAAACGGCCCCTGAGTCGCCCACGAACTCAACCTCTTTGCGGCGAAAGGAGACGCTATGCTTTTTCCGGTACTCGATGGTCTCAAGCTGCACAAGGTGCTGGTACGCACCGTCAAGGAATTCGTCGATGACGAGATGCCTACCTACGCCTCGGCACTGGCCTACCAGATGCTGTTCTCTTTGTTTCCGTTCCTGCTGTTTCTCATTGCCCTGATCGGTTTCCTGCACCTGCCTGACTTCTTCACCTGGCTGCGCCTGCAATCGGAGTTGGTGTTGCCTCCCCAGGCGCTGGAACAGGTCAACCCGGTGATCGATCAGTTGCAGCAGTCCAAGGGCGGCTTGCTCTCGGTGGGTATCGTCATCGCACTGTGGACGGCCTCTGCGGGCGTGCGCCTGATGATGAGCGCCATGAACGCCGCCTACGACGTGGTGGAAGGGCGGCCGATCTGGAAGCGTTTCCCGCTGTCGATTTTCTACACCGTGGGCATCGCTGGCATGCTGCTGGCCGCCGCCGCGCTGATGGTGCTGGGCCCACAGGTCATGGAGTGGCTGGCCGGGCAGATCGGCATGCAGGAATTCGTGGTCACGCTGTGGACCATCCTGCGCTGGCCGCTGATTGTGATCTTGCTGATGTTCGCCGTGGCCCTCATGTATTACGTGATGCCGGACGTTGAGCAGGAGTTTCGCTTTATCACCCCCGGCTCCGTCTTGGCCGTGGTGGTATGGATCGTCGCCTCCCTGGGCTTTGGCTACTACGTCAAGACCTTCGCGGACTACAACGCCATGTATGGCAGCATCGGCGCGATCATTGTCTTGCTCCTGTATTTCTACATCTCTGCCGCCGTATTGCTGCTGGGCGCGGAGATGAACGCGGTCATCGAGCATATGTCTGCCGAGGGCAAGGACCCCGGTGAGAAAGAAATAGGCGAGCCGGGCCACACCGATGAAAAACAACACGTCTCTGGCCTCGGCCGGGACCACTCCAAGCCCATTACCGAGCCTGAACAATGATCCGTGAAATCCTGAAAATGGGCGACGAGCGCCTGCTGCGTATCGCCCCGCCGGTACCGCCGGAGATGTTCGACAGCCCCGAGTTGTGGCAACTGATCGACGATATGTTCCAGACCATGGAACACGTAGGCGGTGTTGGCCTGGCTGCACCGCAGATTGGTGTCGACCTGCAACTGGTGATCTTTGGTTTCGAGGCCAGCGAACGCTACCCGGAGGCGCCGCCGGTACCCCAGACCATTCTGATCAACCCGCTGATCACACCGCTTAGCCCGGTACTGGAAGAGGGCTATGAAGGTTGCCTGTCAGTGCCCGGCCTGCGCGGCGCCGTGAACCGTTACCAGCAGATCCGCTACGAAGGTTTCGACCCCAAGGGCGAGCCGATTGTGCGTTTTGCCGACGGCTTCCATGCGCGGGTGGTGCAGCATGAGTGCGACCATTTGATCGGCCGGTTGTACCCATCGCGGATTACCGATTTCAGCAAATTCGGGTTTATTGAAGTGATGTTCCCGGAGCTGGACCCAACGGCTGACGAATAGCCCACAGTTCAACTGTGGGATCAGTGTTTATTCAGGACTGGGGCATTGAGCCCCATCGCAATCATCGGCTTATTGCGCTTGTAACGCACCAGCCGTTCACTCAGCGATTGCGGCAAAACCGTGTCCTGGCTGAACCCCATGCCCCGATACAACCCTTCCAGGTCCGGATGGCACAGCAACCAGACCGTCCCCTCACAACCCGCCACGGCCTCTTCAACCAGTCGCGCCGCGAGCCCCTGGCCACGATAAGTCGGCGCCACAAACACCCCCGTCAGCCACTGCCCACCCACCACCGGGCTCAAGCACAAGCCCGCCACGATGTCGCTATCGCGCGCCACCCACAAGCGGCCGCCCTTGAGTGCCTTCATCGACGAATTGTGGTTGCGGTAAAACTTGTTCAGCAGTGGCCACAGAGGCTCTGCCAGCGGTTCGATGTGCAATGGGGGCATGGGGTTCAGACAAGCATTATCCAGGGCCGGGGATTATAAGCGCCTTCTGCCGGGCAATAGGTGGTATACCCAGTGCTACATCCCCTGTTAGTGGAGCATGCATCATGGCCAAAGGTATGGATTCAAAGAAAGCCGCCAAGAAAAAACCGGCAAAGACCGCCGATGAAAAACGCGCGGACAAGAAGACCAAAAAATCCGAAGCAGGCCTGTTCGGTCACTGAGTTACACGCTTAGAACTAAACGATCTGCAAGATTTTCCCGCCTCATTGCACAGAGCAGGAAACACCTGCTCTGAGCTGCCGATGGCCAATTACCTTGATCCGACCCAACGCCGGGAAATCGAAGCCCTGGCGACGACCTTCGTGGCAAGAACCGAATGGCCGACCTGGCTACTGTTGATCGGCGTATATGCCGGCTGGTTCGCGGTGATCCTTGGCAGCCGGTGGCTGGGCCTGTGGCTGAGCATGTTGCTGCTGATTCCGCTGGTGACCCTGTGGCTATCGGTGCAGCACGAATTGCTCCACGGCCACCCGACCCGTTCGTTGTTGCTCAATAAACTCCTCGGCTATGCGCCTTTCGCGGTGTGGTATCCCTATACGCTGTACCGCGACAGCCACCTGTTGCACCACAACGACGACAACCTGACCCTACCGGGCATCGACCCGGAAAGCCGCTACCTCAATCAGCAGCAATGGGACGACAGCTCGCTGTTCGAACGTGGCGTGCATTGGCTGACCAAGACCGTGCTTGGCCGCTTCCTGCTGGCTGCGCCGTTGGCCATTGGCCGGTTGGCCCGTCACGAGTTTCAACGCCTGCCCCAGGTATGGCCGATGTGGCTGGCTCACGGCGCCGTTACTGTGCTGATGCTGAGTTTCATTGCCTCCTACAGCGCGCTTGCGGTGTGGCATTACCTGCTGCTGGTCAGCGTGCCAGCGTTGTCCCTGGCTTCGATCCGCTCCTACTATGAGCACCGCCCCCATCTGCGGCCGGAACACCGCACAGTGCTCAACGAAGCGTCCTGGCCCTGGGCCTGGCTGTTTCTCAACAACAATCTGCACCTGGTGCACCACGATCTGCCAAAGTTGCCGTGGTACCTGCTGCCCAGGGTGTACCGTGCCCGGCGCAAGCAGTGGCTGGCGCGCAGCGGTGGTTTCCTGGTGCAAGGCTACGGCCAGTTGATCAGCCGTCACGGCCTCAAGGCCATCGACAGTCCCCGGCACCCGTTTGCCTGAGAGGCGACCATGAGTGAACACTACGCCGACCTGCGCATGTACGTTGCGCCCGAGCCCATCCAGCAGGCCAATCAACACTGGCTGGCGCGCATCATCGAGCGCTTGAAGCTGCATCGTCTTGATGCCGACCACCTCGACTTGCGCGGCCTGTGGCTGGCGCCACAATTGCTCGTCAGCCAAACCTGCGGCTACCCGCTGATGACCCAACTGCGCGGCCAGGTGCGCATCATTGGGCGCCCCCGTTACGAGTTGGCCCACAGCAGCCACGGCGAACATTGCAGCCTGCTGTTGACCCGCGCGGACAACCCGCGTACCCGCCTGACGCAGTTCTACCAGAGCCGCGGCGTGATCAACGGCCACGACTCCAACAGCGGCATGAACCTGCTGCGTCACTGTCTGGCGCCGTTGCAGCGCGACGGGCGGTTCTTCGCCAGCGTCGGCATCAGCGGCGCCCACCGCGAGAGCTTGCGCTGGCTGCGTGAAGGCCGCGCCGACCTCGCCGCCATCGATAGCGTCACCTACGACTACCTCGCCCGATTCGCCCCCGAAGAGGTCGCGGGCCTGCGCGTCATCACCCGCAGCGCGCCGAGCCCGACTTTGCCTTACATAGGCGCGCTGGGCTTGAGCGATGGGCAGGTGGCGCAGATTCGTGAGGCGATGAACCTGGCGTTGCAGGACCTGCCGCAGGTGGCGCAAACCCTCGGTGTGCGAGCTGTGCTTCCTGCCAGCGAAGATGACTATCAGGTGGTGTTGGATTACCAGCGCAAAGCCGCCAGCATCGGCTATTCGGTACTTCAATAAGGTTATATAAGAATGCGTTTTAAGTATTATTAAAGCATAAGGAGCCTTGCTAGGATTGCTTCACCGGAACACCGGACATACCGCGCAACCTACTCAGAAGGAGCCCCTATGTCCGGCGCCGATCGTGCTCACAGCGACTATGTGGGCTCCCTGTTTCGCATTCATTACCCTTGGCTGTGCAGCCGTTTGCACCGCTACCTCAACTCCCGTGCCCACGCCGAAGACATCGCCGTCGACGCGTTTGTCCAGCTCTTGAGTGCACCTCAGGTAGCGCCGATACGACAGCCCCGCGCATTGCTTACCACCATTGCCCAGCGCCTGGTGTACCAGGTGTGGCGTCGACGTGACCTGGAGCGTGCCTACCTCGCTGCGCTGGATAACGATGCGGCCTGCGCGGAGGGCAGGGCCCGAGTGCTCGAAGCGCTGCAGGCCGTCGAGCAGACGCTCGACCGCTTGCCGGCCAAGGTCAAGGCGACGTTCCTGCTGTCCCGCGTCAACGGCCTGACGTACCCCCAGATCGCCGCCGAATTGGGGATTTCCCAGCGCTCGGTCAGTGACTACATGGCCCGCGCTGTTACCGGACTTGAATCCCACCCCGATCAAATGTGGGAGCTGGCTTGCCTGCGATAGCGGTGAGCCAGCCAACACCTCTGGCCATGACAGGCCGCCATCGCAGGCAAGCCAGCTCCCACACTTCCTGTGCTCACTTTGAATCTGATCGAACCACCAAGAGGCAACTTATGAAAGCAATCAAACACCTGCTGGGCAGTTCGCTGCTGGCATTGGCGGTACTGGCGCAACCCACCTCGGCGGCCGAACCTTCCACGCTGCGCATCGGCTACCAGAAAAGCTCGGTCAGCATGGTGCTCGCCCGTGAGCACAAGCTCTTCGAAGCCGCACTGCCCGGTACACAGGTGCAGTGGACCGAATTCCTCGGTGGCCCGCCGCTGATCGAAGCGCTCAACGCAGGCAGCCTGGACATCGGCAATATTGGTGATATACCGCCGATCTTCGCCCAGGCGGCCGGGATCGACTTGCAGTATTTTGCCGTCGAGCCCAACGAGGGCAAGGCCGAAGCAGTGCTGGTGCCCAAGGCCAGCACCGTGCAGAACGTGGCCGAACTCAAGGGCAAGCGCGTGGCATTGCTCAAGGGCTCCAGTGCACACAACCTGTTCCTCAAAAGCCTGCTGCACGCCGGGTTGCAGTGGAAGGATGTGAATGTGGTGTACCTGTCGCCTTCCGACGGCCGCGCCGCGTTCGAACAAGGCAAGGTGGACGCATGGGTAGTGTGGGACCCGTACTACTCGGCCGCCGTGATCGACGGCTCGGCACGTGTGCTGCGGGACGGGCAAGGGTTGAACCCTGCGGGCAGTTTCTTCGTGGTCAACCACCCGTTTGCCAAGCAGCACCCAGAGGCCATCGCCACGATTATCCAGACGCTTGGCAAGGCGCAGCGCCTGTCGCTTGATGAGCCTGCCGCGAGCATCACGCTGATGGCCGGCACCCTGGGCCTGCAACCGGCGGTGGTCAAAAGCTACTTCGAACATCGCTCGCCTGAGCCGATCCGCCCCTTGGCGGCCATCGACATTGCCAACCAGCAACGCACCGCCGACCTGTTTTTTGCCAACGGCCTGATCCCGAAAAAAGTCGACGTGCAGCAGGCTGTCTTCAAGCCCCTTGACCTTCCATGAGCCAGACCGCTAGACCGATCAGTGTGGGAGCTGGCTTGCCTGCGATACAGACACCTCGGTGTATCAGATGAACCGAGGTGATGCTATCGCAGGCAAGCCAGCTCCCACAGGTTCAGATCGCGGCCAGGGTTTCTTTCACTGTCTCGGCTGGCGAAGCAGTGGCCTTCGCCGCAACCTGCTGCTGTTGCTGCTCTTTCAAGCGCTCGGCCACTTGTTTGGCGATGGCGTCTTGTTTTTCCTGGGGCAGCGCCTGCACTTGCTCTTCGGTCAGCCCTTGTTCCTTGAGCAGCTGTTCACGAATACGTTCGGCCGGGGATCTGCTCATGTATTCGGTGAACTCGGTACGTGCCCCGTTAGTCGTGGCCTGTAACTGCACGCGGGTCTTGGCGAAGGCTTCGTCGATGCGATCGCTGGCCTTGTCCAATTCCCTCTGCGCGGCCGGCACTGTGACGCTGTGTTGCGCAGCCTGCAAAGCGCCGCTGTACAGCGCACTGGCGGCGGCGTTGGCGGGGTCCATGTCGGGTCGCGTGATCTGTTGCACGTTCGACGCCGCTTGAGTGTTGTTAACCAGCATGATCGGTCACCTATGAAAACAGACGGTGCGACAGCTGGAGCAAATACTGTGCCGGGTGCCGTACCCCAGTGTTTACTGGGGCGGGAGTCGTCGGCGCGGCAAGCCTTCTCCTTGTGCGGCCAACCGTTGCCGTCAGTGAGCGATGTTCTCCAGCGCCAGGTTGCGCGTACGCGGCCCGAACCAACTGATGGTAATCATCACGATCAACATGCTGCTGGCGATAAACGCCAACACCCCCGGCGTGCCAAGGTGCTCGAGGATAAAGCCGATCAACAGGCTACTGAACACCGTGGACAAACGGCTGAATGAATAACAGAACCCGACCGCTCGCGCACGGATATTGGTGGGGAACAATTCGCTCTGATAGGAGTGATAACTGAAGCTCAGCCAGGCATTGCAGAAGGTGATCATCACCCCGCAGAAAATCAGCCCTAACGCTGTGGTTTGCAGGGCAAACAGGCTGCCGAAGATCACTGCACCCATGGCCGAGCCGACAATTTGCCATTTGTTCTCAAAGCGGTTGGCCACCTTGACGAACAACAGCGGGCCCAGCGGGTAGGCGAGGGTGATGATAAAGGCGTAGAGCAGGCTGTGGGTCACGCTGACACCCTGGCCCGAGAGCAAGGCCGGCAGCCAGTTGCCAAAGCCGAAGAAGCCGATGGCCTGGAATACATGGAACACGATCAGCATCAAGGCGCGGCGCCGGTAGGGCGGCTGCCAGATATCGGCGAAACGGCCATTGCCCTGCACGCTGATGGCTTCGGGGTCCGGTTCGTCCAGCGGCTTGCCATGATCCTTTTGGCAGCGTGCCTCCAGGTTGTTCAGGATCGTGTCGGCCTCTTCGAAGCGTCCCTTTTGTGCAAGCCAGCGCGGTGACTCCGGCAGGCGCTTGCGCAGTTGCCAGATAAACAGCGCAAACACTGCACTTGAGAGCACCACCCAGCGCCAGCCCGCGATACCGAACGGCGCCTGTGGCACCAGCCACCACGACATCAAGGCCACAGCCGGTACCGACAGAAACTGGATAAAAAATGCAAAGGCAAACGCCGAACTGCGCATGCGCTTAGGTACCAGTTCCGACAGATAGGCATCGATGGTCACCAGTTCGATGCCAAGGCCAATGCCCACCAGAAAGCGCATGCAGATAATGCCCACGGCCGAGGTCTGAATGCCCATCAGCACCGTTGCCACCGTGTACCAGACCAGCGCAAAGGTGAAGATCGCGCGTCGCCCGAAGCGGTCGGCGATGGGGCTGAGCAGGCTGGCGCCGAGGAACAGGCCCAGGAATGTGGCCGAGGCGAAAGCGGCCTGGTCCGAGAAGCCGAAAACACCTTCGCTGCCGGTATGAAAAATCCCGTCGCTGATCAGGCCAGGGCTGATATAGGCGGTTTGGAACAAGTCATACAGCTCGAAAAAGCCGCCGATGGAGAGCAACGCCACCAGGCGCCAAATAGTGGCGACGGCGGGCAGGCGGTCGATGCGGGCGCTGATGTGGGCGGCTCGGTGGGGGGCGAGGGTGTCCGTAGCTGAGGCGGGGAGTGTGGACATGAGGAAATTCCATATGCGGTCACCTGGAATCTTAGCTGGCTAACGGAAAGCGGTGTTTGTTAAGTTGCGGACGGTAGCCCGTACATTCGCCGATTAATTGCGCGCGGCGCCTCTGTTTCAGAGGTTTATCGCGCGAGGGCGCGAAGGCTGTCCTGCCGAAGGTTGCTATCGGCAGGCAGCTTCTGGCGGGAGTGGGGCCCTCCCGCTGCGTGGATGTTCTAGACGTGCTTGAAGTCCTCAACCTCATAAACGCCTTGGGTGAAGCTCATCTTCTTTTGAGGGGCTTGCGCGGTTTGCGCCTCAAAGTGGAGGGACGCTGACAGCATATTGCCTTGCAGTTTCAATACGGTGAATTTGCCACTGGTTGCCATATAGTTGCCGGACTCGCCTTGTCGCGTGTCGTCAAACTCAAGCCTTACTTTTTTATCACTCCCCGTTGCATCGATGTCGTAGGTCTCACCTGCCTTGATATTTTGGTCGATGCTCATTTTTATCAAGCCAGATCCGGACATGATTCCTACTGTCGAATTGAAACCTGACTCTCCGTTCAAATGGGCGACAAAGGACGTGACAAAGGTGATATCCCACCCATCGATTACGCCGGAAATTTTGTCGTACTCACCGATCTTCTCGCTCATGGCTGCTTCTCCATATTCAGGGATGAGCGAGGCATTGCCTTGCTCTGGCTTATGAATAGGTGAAGATGAAAAACAGGTCTACTGTCAAATATGACAGGTGGTAGTGGTTTTCAGACCAATGGTGATGACCATGCCTGAGGCCCAATAGCTCGCTTAGTCATGGCCGTCGAGGGCGAAGGTCTTGAAGCCGGCATGCTGGCTGAGGCGTTGGTAATACGCCTCGATGGCGGGGTAGGGTGGCCGCTCCATGGGTGTCATCTGCCACCGATGCACCGAAAGACCTATCAAAATGTCAGCGAGGGTGAACTCTTCGCCCGCGAGGTAGGCGCCGGTCTTGGTCAACTGTTGTTCCAGCAAGGCCATCTTGTCATTCCAGGCCTGCACGCCCGCCTGGATGCGTTGCGGGTCCTGATAGTCCGGGTTCTTACGCACCAGTGCGTGGAACGCATAGCCCCATGAAGGATTGAGTTCGGTGGCCTGCCAGTCCATCCACTGTTCAACCCGAGCACGCAAGGCAGGCTCAACGGGTAGCAAGTCATGGCGCTGATAAAGGCCGACAAGGTAGCGACAGATGGTATTGGACTCCCACAGCACGCCATGGTCGTCGATCAGCACCGGCACCTGCGCGTTGGGGTTCAAGGCGAGGAACTCGGGGGACTGGGTGGGCTTGAAGCCGATGCCCCAGTCCTCACGCACGTAGTCGATGCCCAGTTCCTGGCAGGTCCAGAGTACTTTGCGCACGTTGATGGAGGAGGTGCGACCCAAAATTTTCAGTGAATGGCCCATGGTGCTTCCCTGGCATTTGGAGAATGACCAATCTAGCAGGCGCCGGGCACAGCGGCGAGGGTGTGAAGCGGGCACGGTCGAAAATGTGGGAGCTGGCTTGCCT
>NZ_JBZXEA010000004.1:127556-165738 GCF_058725345.1 Pseudomonas sp. DW-iso17
TTGCCTCAGCAGCGTGGTGTGTGCTGGTCCATGGCCTTGCCCACCAGCAATACGCTCAGCTCGCTCAATTGATGAATGGCCAGGGCCACATCACGGTGTTTGCCGGTGAGGTCATCGGACAGGTCGAGCAGTAAGGTGCTGACGGAGCAGACGGTTTCGTAGCTGTTGGCCAGCAGGGTTTCAGTGGAAACATCGGGGATGAGCGTGAAGAGGGTGGTTAGCGGCGGATCGATTTTTTTGATCATCAGAGCATCCTGGAATGGGCTGCCGCCGTATCGCTACTAAACGAGGGTGGCAGCTGTACGCAGGTTAGTAGACCGGTGGACACTCAAAGCCGGCGCACCCGAAAGTGCCCTACGCACAGCCGCCATTAACGCGGGCAGGCTTATGCACTTAGAGTGACCAAACTCGGGCTACTAAACCCGATCACCGAGAAATTCAGCGACCGGCAAACCTTAGAGACCGTCACCGAGGCGCACAAGCCGGCGGATTCTGACGTAAGCGTAGGCAGCGGAGCAAGGCGCTTACTGCAATGTAAGCCGCTTCCTACGGCTGTCCTACCTATCAAGTGGGCACGGTAGAAAAAGGTGGGAGCTGGCTTGCCTGCTCCCACATTGTGTGCGTTCAGCTCGACGTTCAGGTGCTCTCGCGCACCTGCAACTCAAATCCCATATCCACCACTGGCTTGGCCACCTTGTTGCCCGCCATGATCGTCAGCAAATGCTCCGCCGCCCGACGCCCGATGGCTTCCCGTGGCGTGCTGATGCTACTCAGGCGCGGCACCATGAATGAGGAAGCGGGCAGGTCGTTGAAGCCCAGCACCGCCACACGTTCAGGCACCTTGATGCCATGGCGCAGGGCTTCGAGCAGGGCGCCCTGGGCCAGGTCGTCGTTGCCGAAGAAGATCGCATCCACATCCGGATGCGCTGCCAGCAATTGCAGGAACAGTTCGCCGCCCAGGCCCACGGAGGAGGGACGTGGTGTCAAAAGCTCCAGCGCCGGGTCGTACATGCCCGCCTGCTGCAAGGCGCGGCGGAAACCTTCGCCGCGCAACAACGTGCGCTGATCCAACTGCGCGCCGATATAGGCCAGGCGCTTGCGCCCCCGGGACAGCAAGTGCGCCGCCGCGGTCTCGCCAGCGGCCAGTTGCGAGAAGCCCACGCAGTTCACCCCGGCATTAGGGTCCAGATCCATCATGTACACACAGGGCACATTGCTGGCCTCGACCATTCGTCGCGCGCTTTCGGTGCGGTCAAACCCGGTCAGCAGCAATCCCCGCGGCTGATAGGCCATGTAGTTGCGCAGCAGGTCTTCTTCTTCATCGCGCGAATAATGGGAGTTGCCGATCAGTACTTCAAAGCCCTTGGGCCGCAGTACCTGATGAATAGCTTCCAGGGTTTCGATAAACAGCAGGTTGGACAGTGACGGCACCAGCACCACCACCGAATGACTCTGCGCCGAGGCCAGGGCGCGGGCGGCGGGGTTGACCACGTAGCTCAGTTCGGCGGCGGCCTGTTGCACCTTTTCTACCAGCTCCGTGGCGACCGTGCTGATACCGCGCAAAGCACGGGAGGCGGTAATCGGACTGACGCCAGCCAGGCGGGCGACTTCGTTCAAGGTGGGGCGGCCCGTCGTGCGGGTATTTTTATCGTTCTTAGAGGTCATCAGGCAGCTTGCCAAACAAAAATCGAGGCACTAAGGTAGCGCTGTCTCCAAAGGGCTGCAAATTCTTGGATAAAGGGTTGCCTGATCCTGTCCAGCTCTTGAAGTCAATCTGTTGGAACGGATGCACGCGTCACTCCATAAAAATGACAAGTCGGCGCGGGAAAAGCCTGTTTTTGCACTAGCCCTACGCTATGCAAAGGTAGCGCTATCTGCGTCCTGAGGTGTTTCATGAGTCAACCTGTTACCGCCCTGGTCATCATGGGTGTTTCCGGCTGTGGCAAGTCCAGCGTCAGCCAAGCCCTGTGCGCCCTTAACGGCGCCACTGCCATTGAAGGCGACAGCTTTCACCCCGCCGCGAACATCGAAAAGATGAGCGCCGGCCACCCCCTCAACGACGACGACCGCGCCGGCTGGCTCGACATCCTGTGCGATGAACTGCGCCGCGCGTTGAAAGCGGGCGAGCATCCTGTACTGACCTGTTCGGCCCTGAAGAAAAAATACCGTGACCACTTGCGCGAAGCCGCGCCGGGCCTGGGTTTTGTCTTCCTGGAACTGACCCGCGAAGTCGCCGCCGACCGCGTGTCTCACCGCCCCGGCCATTTCATGCCGGCAAGCCTGATCGATAGCCAGTTCGCCACCCTTGAATCGCCCAAGGGCGAGCCGCTGACCCTGGCCTTGAACGCCAGTGAAGACAGCGTCGAGGAGCTGGCCGAGCAGACCAATACCTGGTGGCGCAAGCACGGCTTTGAACCTACTCATTAATTTTTTGCCGGAAAAGATAGCGCTATCCCCGGCAGGAAGTTCAACACCCGCTTTAATAACAACAACAAACAGGAGAGACCCCCCATGTTTGGCATGTCCCACGAGTCTTACCTGCTGCTAGATGCAGTAGTCACTATCATCGGGTTGATCGTACTGATCACCAAGTTCAAGGTGCACCCGTTCATTGCACTGATCATCGCGGCCGGTTTCCTCGGCCTGACCTCGGGTATGCCCGTGGACAAGATCATCAAGGCGTTCCAGGACGGCTTCGGCGGGGTGCTCGGCTTTGTCGGCATCATCCTCGCGCTGGGCACGATGCTCGGCAAGATGATGGCCGAGTCCGGCGGTGCCGATCAGATCGCCCAGACCCTGATCCGCGCCTTCGGCAAAGAGAAGGTCCAGTGGGCCATGATGTTCGCCGCGTTCCTGGTGGGCATCCCGCTGTTCTTCGAGATCGGCTTTGTATTGCTGATCCCGCTGGTGTTTATTGTCGCCCGGCGTACCGGCGTGTCGTTGATCAAGATCGGTATCCCGCTGCTGGCCGGTTTGTCGGCGGTGCACGGTCTGGTGCCACCGCACCCGGGCCCGCTGCTGGCCATCGGCGTGTTCGGTGCCGATATCGGCAAGACCATCCTGTACGGTCTGATCGTTGCGCTGCCGACCGCCATCATCGCCGGCCCGATTTTCGGTACGTTCATCGCCAAGTACATCCCGGGCAACCCGTCCCAGGAACTGGTGGACCAACTGGCCCGCGAGACCGATAACAAGTCGCTGCCAAGCTTCAGCATCACCCTGGTCACCGTGCTGCTGCCGGTGTTCCTGATGCTACTCAAAACCTTTGCCGACATCGCGTTCGCTGAAGGCAACGTGGTGCGTAACTGGATGGACATGATCGGCCACCCGATCACCGCACTGTTGCTGGCTTTGCTGTTGTCGCTGTACACCTTTGGCCATCGTCAGGGCATCCACTCCAAGCAGATCCTCAAGCTGCTCGACGCCAGCCTTGCGCCGACCGCCGCGATCATCCTGATCATCGGTGCCGGTGGTGGCTTCAAGCAGATGCTGGTGACCAGCGGCGTGGGCGACGTGATCGGCCATATGGCGGTGAACGCGCAGATCAACCCGATCCTGCTGGCGTGGCTGGTGGCGGCGGTGATTCGGATTGCCACCGGTTCGGCGACGGTTGCGACCATTACCGGCGCGGGCATTGTGGTGCCGGTGGTGGGCATGATCCCAGGGGTTAACCGCGAGTTGCTGGTACTGGCGACGGGCGCGGGTTCGTTGATCCTGTCTCACGTCAACGATGCGGGGTTCTGGCTGGTCAAGCAGTACTTCAACATGACCGTGGCCGAGACGTTCAAGACCTGGACGGCGATGGAGACCATTCTGTCGATCGTGGCGCTGATCTTCATCATGTTGCTGTCGTTGGTGGTGTAAGCCACACCACAAAAGCAGTGGCGGCAACTCGATCAAAATGTGGGAGCTGGCTTGCCTGCGATAGCATCACCTCGGTACATCTGAAACACCGAGGTGTCTGCATCGCAGGCAAGCCAGCTCCCACATTGATTGGGTTTCTTCAGGTAAATCAGGTCAGGCTTTAGTCACCAACCCATCCGCCCTGAACATCCCGCGAATCCCGCGCACGGCCTGGCGAATCCGGTCCTGGTTTTCGATCAGCGCAAAGCGCACATGATCATCGCCATACTCACCAAAACCGATCCCCGGCGACACACACACCTTCGCTTCCAATAACAGTTTCTTGGCAAACTCCAGCGAGCCCATGGCGGCATACTGCTCGGGAATCTTGGCCCAGACGTACATCGACGCCTTCGGGTTCTCCACCATCCAGCCCAGCTCATGCAGGCCTTTGACCAGCACATTGCGACGCTGGCGGTACTGTTCAGCGATGTCCTTCACGCACTGTTGGTCGCCTTCCAGCGCTGCAATCGCCGCCACTTGCAGCGGGGTGAAGGTGCCGTAGTCGTGGTAGCTCTTGATGCGTGCCAGGGCGTTGACCAGTTCCGGGTTGCCTACCATGAAGCCGATGCGCCAGCCGGCCATGTTGTAGCTCTTGGACAGGGTGAAAAACTCCACCGCAATGTCCTTGGCGCCGGGCACTTGCATGATCGAGGGGGCTTTCCAGCCGTCGTAGACGATGTCGGCGTAGGCCAGGTCGTGCACCACCAGCACGTCGTACTGCTTGGCCAGGGCGATCACCCGTTCGAAGAAGTCCAGTTCCACACACTGCGCGGTGGGGTTGGACGGGAAGCCGAGGATCATCATCTTCGGCTTGGGGATCGAGCCGCGAATCGCGCGCTCCAGCTCAGCGAAGAAATCCACGCCCGGTATCAGCGGCACCGAACGTACCTGGGCACCTGCAATCACTGCGCCGTAGATATGAATTGGGTAGCTGGGGTTGGGCACCAGCACGGTATCGCCCTGGTCCAGGGTGGCCAGCATCAAGTGCGCCAGGCCTTCCTTGGAACCGATGGTCACGATGGCTTCGGACTCAGGGTCGATATCCACCGCGTAACGGTCCTTGTACCAGCGCGAAATCGCCCGGCGCAGGCGCGGAATGCCTTTGGAGGTGGAGTAGCCGTGGGTGTCTTCACGCTGGGCGACGGTGACCATTTTCTCCACGATATGAGGAGGCGTGGCGCCGTCAGGGTTACCCATGCTCAAGTCGATGATGTCTTCGCCGCGCCGACGCGCAGCCATCTTCAGCTCGGCAGTGATATTGAAAACGTAAGGGGGGAGTCGATCTATGCGCGCAAAGCGGCGCGGCGAACCTTGGTCTGCCATTGTTGCCTCGAGGTACGTAAGCGCCCGGAACCGTCCGAGCGACGTCGGCCACTGCGGTGGCCTGCGGGGCAGACAATAAGGGCGATGATGGCCAGTTGTCCAGATGCGTAGGAAATTTTTCTACATGGAGTACAACGCGGATATGCCCCTATACTCGATGCGGGTTTGTTCCCTCATAAGAAGGAGACTGTTCGTATGGATCAGCAGACAAAACAACCGTTGGAGTCACGCCTGGAAGCCGGTAAGGCCCTGGTGATCGCCGGGGTACAAGGGCGATATTCGAAGGCCACCGTGGGCGATATCCCACGGCTGTGGGAGTTGTTCGATACCTGCATCAAGGACATCAAGAAGCGCGTCGGCGGTGTGACCTACGGGGTGTGCCATAACCCGCATCACGGCGAATTCGATTACCTGGCAGGTGTTGAAGTCCCGGCCAAGAAAGACGTGCCAAGCAATTTCGAGGTGATCGAAATTCCGCCACTCAACTATGCCGTGTTCCCCCACTACGGGCCGGTGCAGGCGCTTGAGCAAACCTACGAGCGCATCATGTTCGAATGGCTGCCGCACTCGGGCTACAAAGTCATGGGCGCGGATTTCGAGCGCTATAGCGCGGACTTCGATGCCAGGAAGGGCACGGGGACGGTGGAAATCTGGCTGCCGATCGGGGAGCGGGGCTGATACTGCATCCGATGTCACGTAAACACGACATGCACGCTTAAAAGTCATGTTTACGTGACATTGCCGCTATGGATTAAACCTGAAGCTCAACCGGCGCTCATACCCTACGCGACCCTTGTACGCCTCACCGCGATCCACCCATCCTGCCCCCAGATACAACCCCATTGCCGCCAGATTGTGGGCATCCACCGACAACTCCAACCCCTTGATCTGCGGCCAGGCCTCGCGCGCCACGGCGGGCAACGCCTGCAAACACATCTTGCCGTATCCACGCCCCTGCTGATGCCGGTCTACCTGTAGCGCGTGGAGGGTGGCGCTGTGTTCATCCGCCCAATGCGGCAGGCACGGTGGGCGCTTGAGCAGCAGGAACGCCACAGGAAGGTCGTCGACCAACAGCGCAAAGCCCTTGACCCCAGGGCTCGGGTTGGCGAGCAGGGTATTGAGGGCGCAATACATATCGCCGCAAAACGGCAGTTGTTCAGGGTGAACTTCGATGGCGCCGACTTGCTGTTGTTGCACAGCGTTCAGCGCCTCGTAAGCAACGAGGCGGGTTGGCATGGGACTATCCGAACGGCTGCAAGAGAAGTGGCAGTTTATCGGGTTTGAGCCACGGGAAATTATTTTTCAGGGGGATGTCGATTTCCCTTCGGGCCATTCGACTAAGGGTGTCTTCCGTGATTTTCCACCCCAAGGAGTCATCGCCATGAGCACTGCAATCAAGCGCCTGATCGAGCAATGGAAAGACGCCGTCGTCAGTCGCGATATCGACAAAATTGTCAGCTTTTACGCCGACGATATCGTCTCGTTCGACGCCGTCACCGCTCTGCAATTCAAGGGCAAGGCGGCCTACCGCGCGCATTGGGAGGCGTGCATGGAGCACTGCCCCGGCCCCGGCATCTTCGAGTTTCATGAATTGCATGTCGTCGATGCGCCAGACAGCGCATTCGCCCACTGGCTGGCCCACTGCGGCGGCGCCGGGCCGGACGGCGAGGTAAAGGCCTGCTGGATGCGCGTGACTGCCGGCTACCAGCGTATCGATGGCCAATGGAAGGTGGTGCACGAGCACTGGTCGGCACCGTTTGATATGCAAAGCGGCACGGCGTTGTTCGACCTGAAACCTTGAGCACTGCGAACTATAGTCAGTAGTCCGAAAACGGAGAACGCCATGAAATACCTGTGCTTGATCTACAGCGACGAACAGGCGTTGCACACCTCGCCCGACAGCCCCCACGACTCGGAATGTCTGGCCTACGCCGAGTCCATCCAGGCCAGCGGGCGCATGCTGGCCGCCGAGCCGCTGGAGTCAGTGACCACCGCCACCACCGTGCGCATGCGCAACGGCAAGCTGTCGATCACCGACGGGCCTTTTGCCGAAACCAAGGAGCAGCTCGCCGGGTTCTACCTGATCGACGCCAAGGACCTCAATGAAGCGCTCCAGGTGGCTGGCGGTATTCCGGCGGCCCGGGTCGGCAGTGTGGAAGTGCGCCCCGTGCGCCAATTGAATCTCTCAACACAATAATCAAAAGACTTGAGGAGGTTTCCCGTGAACACTCAACCCGCCGAATTTGAACTGTCCATCAGCCGCTTGATCGATGCGCCGCGCCGCCGGGTGTTTCGCGCCTGGACTGAGCCAACCCTGCTGCAACAATGGTGGGGCCCCCACGGCATGACCACCCCTGAATGCGAGATGAACTTGTGGGTTGGCGGCTTGTTCCGCACCTTGATGCGTGCGCCCGATGGCAGCGAGTACCCGACCCAGGGCGTTTTCCTGGAAATCGATGCGCCCAACCGCCTGGTGTTTACCGACGCGTTCATGCCGGGTTGGGTGCCCTCGGGCAAGCCGTTCATGAGCGCCGAAGTCACCTTTGAAGATGTCGGCGGCAAGACGCTCTACACCGCCCGCGCCATGCACTGGAGTGCCGAGGACAAGCAGGCCCACGAAGCCATGGGCTTTCATGACGGCTGGGGCCAGAGCCTGGACCGCCTAGGGAAGTTGGTGACCGAGGACATGGTCGATTGACCCAGCAGATCGACGCTATTTACCGCCGCGAATCACGCCGCGTGCTCGCGACGTTGATTCGTGTGCTAGGGGATTTCGACCTGGCCGAGGAGGCGCTGCACGAAGCATTTTTCGTCGCCCTGCAGCGCTGGCCCGAGGATGGCGTGCCGGATAATCCACGGGCGTGGCTGGTGTCCACCGGTCGCTTCAAAGCCATCGACCGCCTGCGTCGGCAGTCGCGTTTTACCCCGTTATTGGAAGAGCAGGCCGAGGCGTTGGAGGCCGCGCCTTGGAGTGATGAAGACGTGGAAGACGACCGCCTGCGCCTGATGTTCACTTGCTGCCACCCAGCGTTGGCAGCCGATGCCCAGGTTGCGCTGACCTTGCGCGAGATCTGCGACCTGAGCACCGAGGCCATCGCTCACGCTTTTCTAGCCACGCCCACCACCATTGCCCAACGCATCGTGCGCGCCAAGGGCAAGATCCGTGAGGCGAGAATTCCCTATCAAGTGCCGTCCCGCGCCGAATTGCCCGAACGATTGGACAGTGTGCTGCGGGTGATTTACCTGGTGTTCAACGAGGGCTATTCGGCCTCAGCGGGTGCCGACCTCACCCGCGAGGACCTGACCTTGGAGGCCATTCGCCTGGGGCGTTTGCTGCTGGAGTTGCTGCCCGAGCCGGAAGTCATGGGCTTGCTGGCGTTAATGTTGCTGCACGAGTCGCGTCGGCCTGCCCGCACTTCTGCCAGCGGCGAACTGGTGCTGTTGGACGCTCAGGATCGTACGCTTTGGGACAGGGCCTTGATCGCTGAAGGCTGCGCATTGGTGGAGCAGGCGCTGATGACGCCACGCTTCGGGCCGTATTGCTTGCAGGCTGCGATTGCCGCCGTGCACGCCGAGGCGCCCAGCGCAGGGGAAACCGATTGGCGGCAGATTGTCGGGCTCTATGATGTATTGCTCAGGGCTGTGCCGTCGCCGGTGATCGAGTTGAACCGTGCGGTAGCGGTGGCGATGGAGCAGGGGCCTTTGGCGGGGCTGGCGCTGGTAGACAACCTTTTGCAGCGCGGTGAGTTGCAGGACTATCACTTGGCGCATTCGGCGCGTGGGGAATTTTGCCGGCAGTTGGGGCGGTTTGACGAAGCTCGCAGCGCGTACGAAAAAGCGCTGTCGCTGACGCAACAGGCGCCAGAAAAACGCTTCATCACGCGACGCCTCGCCGAACTCAAATAGCCAACACGATGTTATGACGCCCCGCGATCCAATGTGGGCGCTGGCTTGCCTGCGATGATGGCCTGACAGCCAACGTCTCTCTAACGGCCCCCTCTACATTGCACTGCGTTCACTCCAGCATCTTGCCCAGCAACCAGCTCCCCGCAGGCCCCGGCGGCTGGTGCCGGGACCACAGCGCATCCACCGCCACCGAACGCGGCCAACTGCGCACCTTGAGTTCAACCAACTGGTTGCCGCCAAAACGCTCCACCAGCCAGCGCGGTATCGGTGCCCAACCAAAACCCAGCTGTGCCATTTCCATCAGCATCAGGTAACTCGGCGCCGACCACACACGTTGCGTGCCGCGGTTTTCATTGGGGCTGATGATGCTCGCCAAGCGCAACTCCCGGTGTTGTTGCAAGGTGTGCGAGTGAACCTTGTCCAGGGTTGCCAATGGGTGTCTGGGCGAGACGAACAGCGCGATCTCCGTGCGCTCTTCCACGGGGGAGAACGTCAGGTCCGGCGGGTAGGCTTCTTGTTTCTCGATAAACGCGATCTGCGCCCGGCCACTTTGCACCAGTGCGATCAAGTCTTCGCATTCCGCGATCAGGCATTCCAGCTCAAGGTCTGGGTAGCGTTGTTCGAAGGCGCTGAGAGCGACCTCGAATCGATCAGACTGATAAGTATCGGACATGGCGAGACTCAACTTCGGCTCCAGGCCTTGCGATAACTGACTGGCTGCCAGCTCCAGGCGGCTACTGGCTTCCAGCACTTGCTCAGCCCGTTGCAGCAACACTTGCCCCGCCGGTGTGAGGGTCGGCTTGCGGCTGCTGCGGTCAAACAGCACCACGTTCAGGTCAATCTCAAGGCTGGCCACTGCCGCGCTCACGGTGGACTGGCTTTTGCCCAGCTTGCGCGCCGCCGCGGAAAACGAGCCTTGGGTGGCAGCCTGGACAAACGCCTGAAGCACTTCATGGGAGGCCATGACTATCGCCTTGATCGATGGTTATTGGTTATGAAGTATCGAGACAAAGCCTGATCATGGCAACCATCGTCACTCACGGAGCCGGGCCATGACCCCTACCAAATCCCTTACTGAACGCGTTTTTCAAGCCCTTGGTTTCGAGGGGTTGGCCTTATTGATTTGCACGCCGCTGTTGGTGTGGATCACCGGCCGGCCAGCGCTGGAGATGGGCGCAGTGACCCTGGGCATCAGCCTGTTGGCACTGAGCTGGAACGTGGTGTTCAACAGCCTGTTCGACCGCCTTAAAAATCGCCTGCAACTGGCCAACGGTGGTTGGACCCGTGTGCTGCATGCGCTGCTGTTTGAAGGCGGCCTGATCCTCTTGGCAGTGCCGTTGATTGCCGCCTTGATGAAGATCAGCCTGTTGGAAGCCTTCATCCTCGACATTGGCGTGTTGTTGTTCTTCCTGCCGTACACCTACGTGTACCACTGGGGTTATGACGTGCTGCGCGAGAAATTCGCCGGTAAAACCCCAGTTACCCCGTAGGCGTGCGTCGCTTATAGGAACATCCCGCCCGACGCCTCGATCCGCTGGCCGGTGATCCAATGACTGCCATCGGCCAGCAAGGTCGAAATCGCCCCGCCAATGTCGTCCGGCAAGCCTACGCGGCCCAGGGCGGTGTTATTGGCAACCATCGCATTCACATCGGTGTTATCGCGCACCGCGCCGCCGCCGAAGTCGGTGGCAATCGCGCCCGGTGCCAGGGTGTTCACGGTAATCCCCCGTGGGCCCAGTTCTTTAGCCTGGTAGCGCGACAAGACTTCCACCGCGCCTTTCATGGACGCGTAGGCGGCATACCCCGGCAGGCTGAAGCGCGCCAGGCCGCTGGAGATATTGATGATGCGCCCGCCATCGCTGATCAGCGGCAGCAGTTTCTGCGTGAGGAAAAACGGTGCCTTCACATGGATCGCCACCAACTGGTCGAACTGGGCTTCGGTGGTTTCGGCAAAGCTTGCGTAGGTGCCAACCCCGGCGTTGTTGATCAGGAAGTTGAAATGCTCCTGGGCGAACACATCCTTGAGCAGTGTGCCGATCTGGCCAACGAATGCATCGAAGGTTGCGCTCTGGCTGACGTCCAGTTGCAGCATGGCGGCGCGACCGCCCAAGGCCTCTACCTGGGCAACCACGGCTTGGGCTTCGGCCGCTGCGCTGTGGTAAGTGCCGATGATGTCGATGCCTTGCGCAGCCAGGTGCAGGGCGGCGCTTTTGCCCAGGCCACGGCTAGCGCCAGTGATGAGTGCGATTTTACGGGTCATGGTGCAGTCCTCGAATGGGGTGAGTGGGACTGAGTGTATTTGTCCGGCCATAACGTGATAAACAGGCTGATATCGAAATCACTGGCCGGATAAGGCGAACAATCTAATGAACAAGCTTGAGCTGCTGCGCACCTTCGTACGCGTTACTGAGTTGTCGAGCTTTACCCAGGCCGGCCAAAGCCTGGGCTTGCCGCGCTCTACGGTCTCTGAGCATGTGCAGGCGTTGGAGGAGTTGCTCGGCGCTCGGCTGTTGCAACGCACCACGCGCAAGGTGCAGGCGACCCAGGATGGTCGTGTGTTGTATGAGCGCAGCAAGGATCTGCTGGCGCACATGGAAGAGTTGGAAGGTTTGTTCCGTCAGGACGAAACCCAATTGGCCGGACGCATACGGGTGGACATGCCCAATGTCATGGCGCGGGGCGTGATCTTGCCGAACTTGCCCACGTTCATGGCGCGCCATCCGCTGATCGACATGGAAATCAGCTGTTCGGACCGCCAGGTGGACCTGATCGCCGAAGGTTTTGATTGCGTGGTGCGCGTCGGCGCCCAGCCCGATCAAACTGTGGTAGCGCGGCGGGTGTGCAGCATGCCGATGGTCAACTGCGCGAGCGCGGCGTACCTGCAACGGTATGGCGTGCCCGACACCCTGGCAGACCTGGCGCATCATCAGTTGGTGCATTACGTGCGGCCGCTGGGCGCACGCTCGGCCGGGTTCGAATACCTGGTGGGCAACAAGGTGCAGCGGCTGGCGATGGCAGGCCGGGTGACGGTCAACAGCACCGACGCCTATCAATCGGCGTGCCTGGGCGGGTTTGGCATTACCCAGGTGCCGCAACTGGGGATACACGACTTGTTGGCCAGCGGCGAGTTGGTGGCGGTGCTGCCCGACTACCAGGCGCCGCCCTTGGATGTGTCGTTGCTGTACGCCGGCCAGCGGCATCTGCCGTTGCGGGTGCGGGTGTTCATGGACTGGTTGACCGCCACCCTGCAAGCTCATCTTTAACGGCGTGCCGACAACTGCTGGGGCGCCAGGAACGCGTCGTGGAAGTAATCCCGGAACGCTTGCATCGCGGGGGTAAACGCGCGCTCGCGGTGCCAGGCCAGGCCGACGCTCATGGGTGTGACCGGGTCGGTCACGGTCAGGGTTTCGATGCGTTTGCCTTCCAGGGACCAGGGCCGGTGCACCAGGTCTGACAGGATCGCCACGCCGCTGCCATTGGCAACCATGCTGCGCACCGCCTCCACCGAGCTGGTGCGCAGCCGCACCTTGGGCGTTTGCCCGGCCTGTTCCCAGTAGCGCATGGCGCTGTGTTCGGCTTCATCGACGGTGAGCAAGATGTAGGGTTCTTGGGCCACGTCGGCCAGGCTCACGGCACCGCGTTCGCACAATGGGTGATGGCTGGGCAGCCAGAGGCGGCGTTCGGAGTTGAATAGAATTTCCGAGACGATATCCGCGTGGGTGAGGTTGGCAGTGAGCACCACAGCCATGTCGAACTGGCCGTCGAGCAGGCCCTGTTCGATGGCCTGGCGCTCCTGTTCGAACACCTCGATGGTCACGTCCGGATGCCAATGCTCCATGCGCTGTAAATGGTGCGGCAGGAAATAACCCAGCACGGTGTAGCTGGCCGCCACCCGCAGCACGCCGCTGGCGCGGTAGTCCGGCAACGGGCTGTTGAGGGCATCCTCCACGCTGCGCACAATCACATAGGCACGGTTGAGAAAATGCCGCCCGGCATCGGTGAGGTTCATGCCCTGGGCCGAGCGCACGAACAACTGCACGCCGAGCATGGCTTCCAGCTCCTTGATCGCTGTGGTCACCGCCGATTGGGAAATATTCAGGTGAATTGCTGCCTGGGAAATCTGGCCGATTTCCGCAGTGGCGACGAAATAGCGAACCTGGCGCAAGGTTAAAGACATATCGCACTCTGCTTATTGATCGTTCCCACGCTCTGCGTGGGAATGCCTCTTGTGACGCTGCGCGTCACGGTCTCAAGTGCGGACGCAGAGCGTCCATGGCTGCATTCCCACGCAGAGCGTGGGAACGATCGGGGGTCGAGGATAAAAAGCTATCTGATTTTCAGAAGATGGGCCATCTGATAATAGATCTTCCCAAGGGGTCAAGCCACGGCCTACTTTGCGGACATCACCTTTGGCGGAGCGACCTCGATGCAGGCAGTGGATTTCAATTCAGACATGGGCGAAGGCTTTGGCCCCTGGACCATCGGCGACGGCGTCGACGCAGAGCTGATGGCCTATATCAGCTCGGCCAATATCGCCACCGGCTTTCACGCCGGCGACCCAGGCACCATGCGCCGCACCGTCGAGCGCGCCAAGCAACGGGGTGTGGCCATCGGCGCACACCCAGGCTTTCGTGACCTGGTGGGTTTCGGTCGTCGGCATATCAACGCACCGGCCCAGGAACTGGTGGACGACATGCTCTACCAGCTCGGTGCCCTGCGCGAAATAGCCCGTGCCCAAGGCATGAGCCTGCAACACATCAAGCCTCACGGCGCGCTCTACATGCACCTGGCCCGCGATGAAGAGGCCGCCCGGCTGTTGGTGCAAAACCTGCAAATCATCGAGCCCACGCTGATGCTGTACTGCATGCCCAACTCGGTGATCTGGCGCATTGCCAAGGAACTGGGGCAGCCGGTGGTGCGCGAGTTTTATGCCGACCGTGAATACGACCTCAGCGGTTCCATCGTGTTTACCCGCAATGTGCGGGCGCTGGACCCCGCCACAGTGGCCGCGCGCGTCTTGCGTGCGTGTCAGACCGGCCTGGTACGTACCGTCCAAGGCGAAGACCTGGCGATCGAATTCGATTCCATCTGCCTGCACAGCGACACCCCTGGCGCCCTGGAGCTGGTGGAGGCCACCCGTGAAGCCCTAGACCAGGCGGGTATCGACGTCAGAACACCCCGATAAGATCCACCCCTTACTTTTTTGCCTGCCTTTCTACAATGATTCCAAGAGGAACAGACATGGCTGAAACGTCCCCCATCCGCTACAGCTTCGGCGGTGATGAACACCTGTTTGCCGAGGTCAGCAACAGCATGTCCCTGGAGGCTTTTTTCAAGGGCATGGCGGTGACCCGCGCCGTGGAGCGCCTGGCACTGGAAGGCGTATTGGATGTCTGCCTGGCCAACGCATCGTTCCAGATTCGCTTCGACCCTGACCGCATCGCCCCTCAGGCGCTGCTCGACGCCGTGCAAAGCGCCGAAGCCCAGGCCGTGGCCGAACGCACCTTGCGCACGCGCATCATCGAAATCCCGGTGCTCTATAACGACCCCTGGACCCACGAAACCCTGATGCGTTTTCGTGACCGCCACCAAGACCCCAGCGGCACAGACCTGGAATACGCGGCACGCATCAATGGCCTGGCCGACGTGGACGCGTTCATCGCCGCCCACAGTGGCGCGCCGTGGTTTGTGTCGATGGTCGGCTTTGTCGCGGGCTTGCCGTTCATGTTCCAGATGGTCGAACGCGAGCGGCAATTGCAGGTGCCCAAATACCTGCGCCCACGCACCGACACGCCGAAACTGACCCTGGGCCATGGCGGCTGCTTTGGCTGTATCTACTCGGTGCGTGGCGCGGGCGGTTACCAGATGTTCGGCGTTACCCCGGCACCGATCTACGACCCGGCGCAGCAGTTGGCGTACTTCAAGGAGCACATGGTGTTCTTCCGCCCTGGCGATATCGTGCAGTTCAAGCCGATGGACCGCGAGGCTTATGACCTGGCGGTCGCCGAGGTGGACGCCGGTCGTTTCGACTTGCGCATCCGCCCGGTGGAGTTTTCCCTGGATGCCTTTCTCGCCGACCCCATCGGCTACCCGAAAACCCTGCAGGAGGCGCTGGCATGATCAAGGTCCTCAAACCTGGCCTCGCCACCTCCGTGCAGGACCTGGGCCGCGAAGGTTATTACCACTTGGGCATCCCGCCGTCGGGGGCGCTGGACCAATACGCGTTGAGTGCGGCCAACCACCTGGTGGGCAATCCTGTGGGCGCGGCGGGCCTGGAATGCACGCTGATCGGGCCGGAGCTGGAGTTCCAGCAGGACGCGCTGGTGGCTTTGAGCGGCGCCTTGATGTCGCCGCGCCTGGACGGTGAAGTGGTGCACCAGGACACCGCCTTTGCCGTGCGCGCCGGGCAGGTGCTGCGGTTCGAGTTTCCCAAGGCCGGCGCACGCACCTACCTCGCCGTCGCCGGCGGTATCGACGTGCCGTTGGTGCTCGGCAGCCGCTCCACCTACACACTCGGCGCCCTCGGCGGGTTTAACGGCCGACGCTTGCAGGAGGGCGATCAATTGCCGATCGGTACCGCCAGCGGTATGGGGCGTGCGGGCAACAGCTTGCCGATGGCGTTGCGGCGTTCGGTCGGCGGCGATGTGACGTTGCGGGTAGTGCCGGGGCTGTATTACGAGCGCTTGACTGACGAGGCCAAAAGCAGCTTTTTTGCCGAGCCGTGGACGGTGGGCTCCGAGGCCGATCGCATCGGCTACCGCTTCAAGGGCGGCAGCGCGTTGAGCTTCCAGCCACGGGAACAGCCGTTTGGCGCGGGCTCCGATCCTTCCAACATCGTGGACAGTTGCTACCCGATTGGCTCGATTCAAGTACCGGCGGGGCTGGAGCCGATTGTGTTGCACCGCGATGCGGTGTCGGGCGGTGGCTACGCGATGATTGGCACGGTGATCAGCGCCGACCTGGACTTGATCGGGCAGATGCAGCCCAACCAGCGAGCGGGGTTTGTGGCGGTGAGCCTCGAGGAGGCTTTGGAGGCGCGGCGGGTGTACAAGAAGCGCCTCAAAGCGATGACGGGACTCTTCAATCACTGAATAAACGCAAACTGCTGTGGGAGCTGGCTTGCCTGCGATAGCGGTGGGCCAGCTTGCATTGTGTTGGCTGATACACCGCAATCGCAGGCAAGCCAGCTCCCACAGTTGGGCTCATTTCAATTTGAGAATGTGCGCAATGCCCGGCGATCAGTGGCTGGACGCTTCAAACACTGAATAAACGCAAAACCCTGTGGGAGCTGGCTTGCCTGCGATAGCGGTGGG
This sequence comes from Pseudomonas sp. DW-iso17, assembly GCF_058725345.1. Lineage (NCBI taxonomy): Bacteria > Pseudomonadati > Pseudomonadota > Gammaproteobacteria > Pseudomonadales > Pseudomonadaceae > Pseudomonas > Pseudomonas sp. DW-iso17. The sequence continues at coordinate 144,005 of NZ_JBZXEA010000004.1, forward strand.
TCAGCTTGCATTGTCTTGGCTGATACACCGCAATCGCAGGCAAGCCAGTTCCCACCTTTGGGCTTATTTCAATTTGAGAATTTGCGGAATGCCCACCGTCCAGCGATCAGGGTGAAGGTTGCGACCAAGGCCACCAGTATCCAGAAGCCTTCCGGATCCTGGGAAAGCGGCACCCCACCCACATTCATGCCAAAAAAGCCGGCAATGATATTGATCGGCAGCGCCAGCACCGTCACCACCGTGAGGGTAAACAGCGTGCGGTTGCTCTGTTCATTGAGGTTGGCGGCGATCTCTTCCTGCAACAGCTTGATGCGTTCCCCCAAGGCGGTCAGGTCGTTGATGATCAGCGCAAACTCCTCGGTGGATTTGCGTAACTCCTTCACGTCTTCCTTTTGCAGCCATTGCGGCGGGCGATTGAGCAGGCGCAGCAGCGAGCCCGGTTCCAGCGCCAGCAGGCGTTGCAGGCGCACCAGCACGCGGCGGGCGGCACCCAGTTCGGCGCGGTTGGTGGACAGGCGCGAAGACAACAGCTGATCTTCGATATGGTCGACGCTGATACTGGTCTTGCGCACGATCTGCGTCAGCACTTCGCCCTGGTCGCGCAGCAGGTGCACCAACAGCTCCAAGGGGGAGCGAAAGTGTTCGCCGGCCTTCACCGACGAGCGCAATTTATCCACCGAGTGCAAAGGCTGCAGGCGCGCGCTCACCAGCAAGCGGCTGCGAGCGCACACCCATAGCGTGGAAATATCCGACGACACCATGCTGCTGAAGTTGAACACCACATCGTTGACCACTGCCAACAAGGCCGAGTCCACATGCTCGATGCGCGTGGAGCGTGAGCCCTCATGCAAGGCTTCAAAAAACTCTTCCGGCAGCGACAAATGCGCCTGCATCCAGCGCTCGCAGGCGGCGTGCGCCAGGTTCAGGTGCAGCCACAGGAATTCGTCCGGGTCTGGCGGGTGCTGTAAGGCGGCGAGGGCGGTGGCGGAATCAATTTGTTGGCCTTTCTCGCCGGGGCGAAAACGAAAACCGTAAAGCAGGCCAAACAGATCGGAATCTTGATGGCCGTGGTCGATGCTGTGGTTCATGGCGACTCGCAGAGAAAGGGCCTGTAGGACGTTTCACAGGTTCCTGAGCGAATCATTGCAAGGCGGTATGACGGTTATGTGACCGTTTGAGGCGCGCATAAAAAAACGCGCCACCCGAAGGTGGCGCGTTTTTTCAAGGTTCAACTCAGGTGTCTTGCTTGTTTTCCAGCACGGCACCGGTCTTGGCGTCGAGCTTCACATCCCATTTCTTGCCGGTGGTGTCGGTCAGGTCCACTTCGTAGACCAGCTTGCCAGCTTCGTGATCCAACTCGGTATCGTTGATGGTCGCGCCGGCATGTTGGGCGACGGCGGCGGCGTTAAGCTTTTCGAACGCCATCACTTCACCGGACTTGAGCAGGCTAGGAATCTGGTCCGGACGGACATCAGCCTGGGCCAGGCCGGCAGTCAAGGTCAGGGCAGTAGCAGCGAACAGGGCAGTCAAGGTTTTCATGGTGTGTGTCCTTCTTAGGTTGAGCTGTTTAAGTGGCGCCAGATTAACCGGCGCAACTTAACTCATCCTTAATGGCTCACTGACACTAACGCTTTTAGTACTTATGGTCGTTGAGCAGGTCTTGCACGCTGGACGACGGCCAGCGCTTGTAGAACTTCAACAGCTCGGCGGCGCGGTTGGTGAAAATGCCATCGACGCCGGCCTTCATCACTTTCTCGAAGTCCAGCGGCTCATCCACCGTATACACATGCACCAGCAGGCCCTTGTCGTGGGTCAGCTTGTTCATTTCAGGCTTCACCAGGTCGGTGTAGCTCTGGTCGCCGTGGTCGGTCAGCTCGGCCGACGGGCCGGTGCCGATGGCGCCGAGGCTTTTGGCTTCATCAACCCATTTTTCGAATTCGGCAGCGTCTTTAGGCTCTTGCTTGGCGTAGTAGGCGGCCTTGGTGGATTCGCCAGACTCGGCGAAGGTCACTTTGGATTTGGGCTCGATGCTGCCTTCACCCACCCACAACAGCAGGATTTTCGGAGTGTTGGGCATTTCCTTCTGCAGCTCTTTGAGGCTGGCGGTTTCGAAGGTTTGCAGCACCACGCGGCCCTTGCCTTGGCCGACACCGGTATTGCTCTTGCCCAGTTTGGAGCCGGCGGAGCTCAGCCAGCCTTTGTCGAGCAGCTTGTTTTTCAGGTCGGCTTCGATACCGGGGAACTGCTTGGGCTCCTTGGTCTCGATGTACAGGCCGGGTTTGTGCGAGGGGTTGCCTTCGGCGATCTTGATGATGTCGTCCAGGCTCAGGATTTTCAGGCCAACGAAACCAGGGCGCGCGCGGTCCGGGTAGGCGGCGTTGAACCAGCTGCCGGCGTCGAGGGTTTGCAGCTCTTTCCAGGTGAACTCGTTGGCAGGCGCGTCTTTGCGCTCGGGGAACTTGGTGGCGACGTCGGTGGTGCGCTGCAGGTTGTTGTCGTGCAGGGCGAACAGCACGCCGTCCTTGCTACGTTGCAGGTCCAGTTCCAGGTAGTCGGCGCCCAGGTCGCGTGCAACCTTGTAGGCAGCGGCGGTGGATTCAGGCGCATCGTAGGAAGCACCACGGTGAGCGATCACGGCAGGGTAGGGAATGCCTTCGTTTGTCGCCAATTCGGCCGGGCTGACCGGCTCGGCAGCCTGTGCCTGGCCAAGGCCGAGCATCAACGCCAGCAGCAAGGCGCTTTTGGAAAACGTGACAGGCATATGCGAAGTCCTTTCGTGGAGGTAACTTTGAGAAGGTGTCCTTTTTAACAATTGATTGCGAACGGCGCTATCACCAAACCGACATTAACGTGCGCACCGGCCAATTTTGTCGACTTTTTTGCAGGGTGTTGCAGTATTCTTACGGGTAGCTGCCCCGCCAGAGGGCGGTATTTTCTGCCACGCGTGTAAACCATCTTTCCAGTCCCTGTGGGACTTTTCAGTGAGGTTTACCATGCGCATCACTTCCGAGCTTATCTGCCAGGCCGCCGACCAACTCCAGGGTTTTGTCGGCCTCAACCGCAAGACCGGCCAGTACATCGTACGATTCAGCGAAGACTCATTCGGCATGGACGTGGCCGATGACGGCATCATCCCCACGGCCGAGTTCGTCTGGCTGCCGGCCGCCGACCACACCATGACCCTGTGCCGAGCGCGCCTGCAGTTGTTGCTCGACCAGAATATCGACGAGCGCATCAACATCACCGAGCCGCTGCGTGTGTATATGCGCCGGGTAGAGATCCCGCAGATCAGCGCGTTGCGTAGTTTGGTGAGCTGAGCGTCCGCGATTGCTAACGATGACGAGCAAATGTGGGAGCTGGCTTGCCTGCGATAGTCTCACTGCGGTTTCACTGCATCACCGAGGTGTCTGCATCGCAGGCAAGCCAGCTCCCACCGGGTTCGGTGATTCAAGTGGAGAAGGTGTAGGCCCGCTCTACCTTGCACACCCGCGTGTGAAACGCCGCATACCAAGTGGCCCGCCCTTGCTCGCGCACCTGCCGATGCTCAGCCTGTTGTTTCCAGGCCAGGATCGCCGCCTCGCTGGCCCAGTAGGACACGGTGATCCCCAGCCCATCCTCCCGCGCCGATTCCACCCCAAGAAACCCCGGTTGTTGCCTGGCCAGTTCCAGCATGCGCGTGGCGGCCTCGCCATAACCCCGGTCGGCGTCGGTGCGCAGCGAGCTGAAAATTACCGCGTAATAAGGTGGGGCGGGTGTTTTGGCAATCATGCCGATACCTCCTGGCAGGCCTTGAGCAGCGCAATCACCAGCGGCGGCGTGATGCCCTTGAGTGCGGCGCGTTCGGGCTGGAACAGGGTGGCGACGAAGAACGGGTGGTCGAGCAGTTCCACCGCGCGCAGATCGCCCGCCGAATCGTGGCCGGCGGGAATCAGGTTGGCGTCCAGCAGGGCGTCGGCAAAGGCGGGGTTGATGCCGTAGCGGCAACGGTAACCCTCGTGGATGTCCAGGCTGCCGTAGGCCTGGGCAATGCGCGTGTACGCGGCCAGGCGCACGGTGTCGTTCACTTCCACCAGGGAGCAGTCCAGCGGCGTGATGACGGCGCGCTCAGCATCGGGCATTAATTCGCCGTGCTGGGCATCGGCCCAGCCGAGCACATGGCGGGCATATTCCAGCACGGCATGTTGAAAACCGCCGCAGGTACCGAGGAAAGGGCGACCTTGTTCGCGGGCAAAACGTATCGCGCGCAGGGCGCCGTCGACGTCGCGATAGGGGCTGCCGGGCACGCACCAGAAGCCGTCGAAGTCGCTCAGGGCAGAAGTGGAGGTAAGGGTGTCGGTGGCCAGCCATTGCACGTGGACGCTCAGGCCCAGAGCGTCGGCGGCCTGTTGCAGGGCCATGGGAATGGCTTGGTGGGCGGTCACATCAGGGTTGTAGTCACCGATCAGGGCAAGGTGCAGCGCGGGGGTTGGCATCGTGTACGTCCCATGGCTTGTGGTGGGTTGATACCCACTATAGATTGGCGTTCACGCAATCAATATTGGCGTTTGCCCATATGTTCAATGCAGCTACGCACTATCAAATCGACTACGCCGACCTGTCATTGGTCCTGGCCCTGGTGCGCGGCGGTACCCTGGCACGGGCGGCGGCGCTGCTGCGGGTCGATGTGTCCACGGTGTTCCGTGCGGTGCGGCGGCTGGAGGCGGCGCTGGGCCAAACCCTGTTTGAAAAAAGCCGTGCCGGTTATTTGCCCACCAGCCTGGCGAGCAACCTGGCCCAACAGGCCGAGCGTGCCGAGCAGGCGCTGGAGGCGGCGCGCATTGGCGTGGAACAGGGCGGTGAAGTGATCAGCGGCACCGTGCGCCTGACCTGCACCGACTCAGTGTTGCAAGGCTTGCTGTTGCCGGCCCTCGCGCAGTTCATGCCGGCCTACCCGGCGTTGACCCTGGAACTGAGCACCTCCAATGACTTCGCCAACCTCAGCCGCCGCGATGCGGATATCGCCCTGCGCCTGACCACGGCGCCGCCGGAGCATCTTGTCGGACGTTGCCTGGGGGCGGTGGCGTATCAGGTGTGTGCCAGTGCCGACTATGCGCGCCTGCACCCAGACCATGAGTGGGCCGATCTGGCCTGGATCGCGCCGGACGATTTTTTACCCGATCACCCCACCGTCGCCTGGCGCCGTGAGTATTTGCCGGGCGTGCGTCTCCGTTATCGGTGCAACAGCATGCAGTCGGTGGCCGAATTAGTGCGCGCAGGGTTGGGCGTAGCGGCGCTGCCGGATTTTCTAGTCGGGAATGGCGTGCAACCGCTGGGCCCTGCGCTGGCAGGGCACGATACGGCGTTGTGGTTGTTGACGCGGCCTGATTGTCGGGCGTTGCGCTCGGTGGTGACGCTGTTTGATGAGTTGGGGCGGCATGTGCGCTGGCTGCGAAGTTAACCCTCAGACAGCCAGCGCCCAGGGTTCAGCGATTGCCCCGCTCATTGGCAAACGCGCTTACCGCTTGTACCGCCTCGCCGGTACCTTCGCGAATCTGCAGGATCACCGTGCCGGCCTGGTTGGCCAGTTCCACACCCTGGGCAGCGCGGTCGCGGGTGGCGTCCATGCTGTCGATGGCTTGGCGGGTTTCGTCCTGGATCATGGCGATCATGCCGGAGATTTCCGCGGTGGAGCCGCTGGTGCGCGCGGCCAGTTGCCGCACTTCATCGGCCACCACGGCAAAGCCACGTCCCTGCTCGCCGGCGCGGGCGGCTTCGATGGCGGCGTTGAGGGCCAGCAGGTTGGTCTGGTCGGCAATGCCGCGAATGGTGTTGACGATGGCGGTGATCTGTTGCGAGCGTTCGCCCAGCTTGGCGATCAGTTGCGAAGAGGTGTCGATATCCACGGCAATTTCACGCATGCCGCTGGCAGTCTTCTGAATCACCTCAGCGCCTTTTTCCGCCATCTCCTGGGTGTTCAACGACAGGTGATAAGCCTGGGCGGCGCTCTGTGCGTCAGCGGCATGCTGTAGCACGCGGGCGGTGACGTCCGAGGCGAACTTCACCACTTTGCACAAGCGCCCGCTGGCGTCGTACACCGGGTTGTAGTTGGCTTCCAGCCACACGACCTGGCCGTGTTTATCCACCCGCTCGAACTGGCCATTGAACAGCTCGCCCTGGTTCAAGCGCTTCCAGAACTCGCTGTAGGCCGCACTGTTGGCCAGTTCGGCCGTGCAAAACAGGCGGTGATGCTTGCCCTGGATCTGCGCCAGGCTGTAGCCCATGCGCTGCAGGAAATTGCCGTTGGCGGTGATGATGGTGCCGTCGAGGTTGAACTCGATCATCGCCATGGCGCGGTCGATGGCTGCAAGCTTGGCGTTGGCTTCGCTCTCGGCTTGCAGGCGCGGGGTGACGTCCATGGCGTATTTCACCACTTTGATTACATTCCCCGCTTCATCCCGTACCGGGTTATAGCTGGCTTCCAGCCACACCGAGGCGCCGTTGCCGCCTACTCGTTCAAAGGTGCCCGACTGGAATTGGCCGTTGCGCAGGTGCGTCCATAACTGGTTGTAGTCCGCGCTGCGGGCGAACGCCGGGGTACAGAACATCCGATGGGGCTGGCCCAGAATCTGTTCGGCGCGGTAGCCCATGGTCTTGAAGAAGTTGTCATTGGCGCGCAGCACGGTACCTTGCAGGTCGAATTCGATCACGGCCATGGAGCGCTCGATGGCGTCCAGCAGGCTGGTCTGTTGGGCAAGGCTGTGTTGCAGGGTACTGATGGTTTTCTTGTGAGCGTGAAATAGCATGGTGGAGGGCTCGGGCATGCAAGCGTATGCGGGGTCCATGTATTTGCGCCTGACCCCGTAGGGCCCCTGGCCTTACGGTTGACTTGCTCATTGCCAGCTTCCTGGTGCTGACAGAGGGGGGTAGAACAACGGTCTCAGAGTGATCAATCGGCCTGGAAGTTCGCTCGTCAGGCAGGACTATTTTGGCCAGGCGACCAATGGCGGCATTATGCTATTGCAGCAGGTGGGCGGAGCAAGATTCGGACGAGGTGTCATCAGACAACTCAGGCTGAATGAACGACCGTGCATTCGCTGATCTTGACGCGGTTGCGGCCGCTGTTTTTGGCGGTGTACAACGCGCGATCCGCAGCATCGAGCCACATGACCGCGTCCTTGAAGGACGGGTGGAAATCCGCCAGGCCAATGCTCAGGCTGACGCGCAGGTCTGGGATTTGCGGATGTCGATAGTGACTGAAGGTTTCGCGTAGATGCTCCATTACCTGCGCAGCGGCTTGCAGGGGCATTTTCGGAAGAATCACACAGAACTCATCGCCGCCATAGCGGCCGGCCAGGTCTTCTTCGCGCAAGTGTTCGCGCAGCGCTTGGCTCAACTGGCGCAGCACCGCGTCACCCACGGTGTGGCCATGAACGTCATTGATGTGCTTGAAGTGGTCGATATCGATCAAAGCAATGGTCGCTTGGCCGTGTTGCTGTTGGCACTTGTGAAACTTGAGGTTCAGCAGGTCTTTCCAGGAACCATGGTTGAGCAGGCCGGTGAGGCTGTCGATGCGGCTCAGGGCGCTGAGGGCGCGTTTGTGTTGCGACAGTTTGATCGCCAACTGGTAACAGACCATGCCGATGGCCATCGGGTAGAGCGTCAGCATCGGCAGGCAGGTGTAGACCTCGGTGAGGCTGACGCTGGGGTCGAACTTGATGCCGAACAGGCCCCAGGCCACCGCGATACCGGCCGCCTGTGCCAGCAACCCGCGCAGGAACAGGCGTTTGCCACCGGCTGCGACGTTGTTCATGGCCATCATCGACAGAATAGTCACCGCTGTCAGTGGCGAAAACTGAGTGGCCGCGGCCCAGAATCCGCCCAGCACTGAGTCATACAGCAGGTTGCGTTGTTCGGCCTGGTAGGGAAATGGCGAGTGAGTGGAAATCAGGTACGCCACATGCGGCCAGGCAATGCCGTTGAACAGCAGCAACGCCCAGACCCAACCGGGCATCGACAAGGGATACAAAGCCCCGATTACGCTGATGCTACCGATACCCAGGCCGATAATCCTTGGCGTGTAGATACGCCTGGCAAATGAAAGCCCTTTGCCTCGTCTGTTTTCCATAGTGTCCTGGGTCAACTTTTTTGCGGGTGCAACAGCACGCGTCAGCGGGCAGAGCCGGAGGTCGGATAAGAAAGGTGGATTGTCGATTATTCCTGTGGGATTAATCAGTGTCCTTCCAGGCCATTTGCGCAAAACAGCGGGCAAAAACGCCATAAACGACCTTAAATGTCGCTCCTGCAACAGGGCTTACTGGGGCGTGCGCTGCGTGCTGGCTTCGTAGCCGGCGAGGAACAGGTCGATGGCCGATTCGATGACGTGGGCCTGGGTGGCAGGGTCGAGGGTGGGCTGGCCGAGGGTGATTTGCGGCCAGAATGCAAAGGCCTTGAGCAGGCTTTGGATCTGGTGGGCGGCGAACGCCGGGTCGGTGCCGGTGAGGCGGCCGTCTTCCTGGGCGGCGCGCACCCATTGGGTAAAGCCTTCTTCCCGCGCACTGAGGCGGTTGACCATGTCTTGCGCGCGCTCCGGCGAATGGATAGTGGCAGCAATGGCCACGCGTGCCAGGTCGAGGAAGTTGGCGTCTGACATCATCTGCATTTTCGCTTCCAGCAACGTGCGTAGTTGGTCGCGCAGTGGGCGGTCACTGGTGTAGATCACGTCCAGTTGGGCAACGCTGCTGGCCCACAGTTGGTGGAGGATCTCGGCGAACAGTTCTTCCTTGCTGGGGAAGTGGTTGTACACGGTGCGCTTGGAAACGCCAGCGCTGGCGGCGATCTTGTCCATGCTGGTGACCTCGAAGCCGTGCTCGCGAAATTCGGCAATCGCCGCCGCCACGATGGCTTCGCGTTTACGCTCGGTGAGGCGTTTGGGGGCAGTCATGGAAGGCATTCGACTCAACAATGAAATTACACCGGGCAGTTTACTTGCTCCGGATTTTGTTGCAATCTAGAAACTACACTGTGCAGTGTAATACTTGAGCGGACCGCAGGAGTCACTTTGTCATGGCTACGATTTCAACCCGTCTCGACCCTGCGCCCTCGGCGCCCAAGCCTGCCGAGCAGGGCCTGGGGCACTTCAGCAACGACACGCCGGTGCAGCACGGTGGCTTGGGCAAGACCCTGCGCATTTTCTGGAACATGCTATTCAACAAGCCGCGAACGACACGGCCGGTGGGGCAGATTCCGGTACAGCCACTGACCCGCGAGCAGTTATTGGCCGCCCCTGATCACAGCGTGTATCGCCTCGGCCATTCAACCGTGCTGCTGAAAATGCGCGGTAAATTCTGGGTCACCGACCCGGTGTTTGCCGAACGCGCCTCGCCATTGCGTTGGGCCGGCCCCAAGCGTTTTCATCAGCCGCCTATCAGTCTTGAAGAGCTGCCTGCGCTGGAAGCGGTGATCCTTTCCCACAATCATTACGACCATCTCGACCGCAAAGCGGTGGTCCAATTGGCCGAAAAGACCCGCTACTTCCTGGCGCCCCTGGGCGTGGGCGACACACTGGTCAAATGGGGCGTGGATGCCAGCAAAGTCCGCCAGTTGCAATGGTGGCAGGGCACCGAGGTCGATGGCGTTCGTTTTGTCTGCACGCCGGCCCAGCACTTTTCCGGGCGCGGCCTGTTTGATGGCAACCAGACCCTGTGGTGCTCCTGGGTGATGATCGACGACACGCGGCGTATCTTTTTTAGTGGCGATACGGGCTATTTCGACGGTTTCAAACGCATCGGCGAGCAATACGGGCCGTTTGACCTGACCCTGATGGAAACCGGCGCTTACAACGTCGATTGGCCCCATGTACACATGCAGCCGGAGCAAACGCTGCAGGCGCATATCGACCTTAAAGGGCGCTGGCTGCTGCCGATTCACAATGGCACCTTCGACCTGGCCTTCCACGCCTGGCATGAGCCTTTCGACCGCATCATGGCCCTGGCCTGGGAGCGCAATGTTTCGATCACCACTCCGGCGATGGGCCAGGCTTTTCGCTTGAACCAGCCTGAGCGCGGGCGTGCCTGGTGGCTGGAAGTGGAACCTCAATCGGTCAACGAACACGCAGCAGGCTGAGCCAAAGGCCCGTTTGGAAAAGAGCTTTTCAGCGAATTTCAGCCCTGCGACAAAGGTCAAGAGAGAGTGCGATGATCCCCCGGGAATTTTATCTCCGGGAGGATGTTTCGATGGACAGCCATTGTAAGAAACTTTGGAAGATGGGTTTGCCGTGTGCGTCAGCTCAACCGCTGCCATCGCTAATGAACGCCGTCGACGTTCCCGCTTCACCCCACGGTGCCGCTCCCCCTTCTATTGTCTTTGGCACCGAGCAACGTGCCGGCGCCACGCCCATACCTGGGTATAACGCTCTGGCTCCCCATATACGGCCGGTGCGCGATCCCGCGCTATCGCTGATCGCCATCAGCGGCGTTGACCCTACCGAACCGGTGATGGTGGAGGTACCGCTGGTATTGAATAACACCACCTTCACCGCCTCGCTGCCGCTGACGGGATATCGTATCGGCTATGCCGAGCATTATGTGCAGGGCAAGCAGGTTGAACGGGTCGCACGCAGTGCGGCCTTGAACCGAGTCTTCGACACCCTGCGCCAGGCTGGTGCGCAATGCGTGGCAGTGGATATGCAGCGCAGCGGTGATTGTGAGCAGGCTTGTCATGAAATCGACGAGCTGGTGGTAGGTCTTCGCCTTGATGCCTTGGTGTCAGAGGATCCCGAAGCCGCCTTTCATCACGCCTGTAAAAGCGGCTACCCCAGTATGTGTGAAACCCTGGAAGACGGCTCCAAGGTCTGGTTTTACGGTGCGCGCTGGGCGGGTGATCGCTTGGCGGCACTGGTACGAGCTTACCGCGTGCTGCGGCCGTAGGTATTGATGCCTACATCGGGCTGCGAAGGGTAGGACGCAGTGGCAGGATTCGCCTGAAATAGTGGTGGGTGGTCGGCTCTTAGACTGGTGCGGCGCTATCGACCGATAGCTCTCACACTCAGTCAAACAGAGGGGCACTTCATGATCGGACCAGTTTCGGCAGGTGGATGGGCCACGGGCCTGCTTCAGGAGCTTTCAAACCCGGTACAAGGTTTCAAGAGTGCCTGCCAGATGTCAGCGGAGATGGCCCAAGGAGGCGGCGTCACCTCAGAGTCGCTGTTGAAGGACTCGCTCAAACAAATTGCCAATATTGATCGTGGGCTACAGGGCGGCAATGCGTTTTTGGAAACCAACCCGGATGCCATGAGGGAGGCGAAGGCCCGCGATCAGGAACGTGCCAATGGCCGCGTACGCGGGTACTTGCATGGCGTGCCGATAGCGCTCAAGGATGTCTTTGAAACCAATGACCGCATGCAGACCAGTGCAGGCTCCAAGGCGTTGGTGGGTGCGCCTGCCGCCCGGAATGCCAAGGTCGTCGACAATTTGCTGAAAGCTGGCGTGGTGATTGTAGGCAAAACCAATATGAGTGAGCTGTCCAACTTTCGCTCACTCAAATCGGCGGATGGCTGGAGCTCCCGAGGTGGCCAGACGTTGAACCCACATCGACTCGGAGGGACGGTGGCCGGCTCGAGTTCAGGTTCGGCCGTGGCGGTCGCCCAGGGGCATGTGCCCGTGGCACTGGGGTTGGAAACCAACGGATCAATCATCAGCCCCGCAGCCTACAACGGTGTGTTTGGCCTGAAAACAACGACGGGCCTGGTCAGTACCGAAGGCGTCATGACCAGCACCCGCATGGACGCGGTGGGGACCTTCACCCGCAATATCTGTGATGCGGCAGAAGCACTCAATGCAATGACCGAGACCAACGTCTACACCGAGGGCCTGCACGCTGATGCCTTGAAGGGTAAGCGTATTGGCTATACCCCTTTGCCTGAATTGTCCGCAGAGGAGTCCAAAGACCCGGCCAAGCGCGCAGACCGCAAGCACTATGAGGCGGCGCTCGAAGTGATGAAGGCCCAGGGTGCAATTCTAGTGCCCTTGGAGCGGTTGGACGCCGGTGTCCCCGATGAAGCCTATGAGGGTTATAACGAGGCGATATTCTCGGAGGTCAAGCAACAACTGGAAGACTATTTGGCTGGGCGGGAAGGTTTGCCCGTCAAGTCACTTGCTGAGCTGATTGCTTTTATCAAACGCACGCAGAAACCTGATGAGCCTGACCAGAAATTGCTGGAAATGATCAATGAGCTGGAGACCACGCCGCAAAAGCGCGAGGTATTGTGGGAAGCCATCCTTCCTGTATTTCAGAAGACCATTGATGCCCCCCTGAAGGAGCACAAGCTCGACGCCATGGTGTCGAATTTTCTGACGCACAACTATTTCTATAGTGCGGCCGCCGGGTACCCCGGTATATCTGTTCCATCAGGTATGGATGATGAAGGCATGCCCACGGCAATTTACGTGTATGGCTCCGGCAAGAGTGAAGCCACCTTGCTGTCAGTCGCCCATGGTTATGAACAAGCCTCGCAGGCCATTCAAGAACCGGCTTTTCTCCCAGGTGCTCCTTCTACGCAAACACCAGACAGTCCAGATAAAACGGTTGAGGCCACCAACGGCTGAGTTGAGTCAGCCTCGGCTGGTTGCCACGGTTGAACCCATCAATTGAGAGATAAGGCTTTGTGCAGAAGGTTGCGCCGCCGGGGTATCGAACCGGCGCGCACTCATCCCCCACCCCGGTGCGAACCCCGGGAAAAACACCAGCCCTTCGGCCTCCAGGCGAAACGCCAGGATCAAACGGGTTTCATCGTCCACGTCGCCGTGGTCTTCCAATTGTTCAATGGCTTGCACCGCCACGCCAGCCTGGCGAGCCAGCGCTTCGCGGCTCCAGCCCAGCATGACGCGCGCCTGCGCGCAGTGTTTGGCGGTGAATTGATGCAGGACGATCTGTTGTTCTACGAAAGAACTCATTGCCAGAGAGGACATGGGGTTTCTCCAGGTTCGACAGGGGAGGTGCAATTATACTGTGTTTTTGTACAGTTGTTTCTACCGCTCATCCACTGGTGTTGCAACCCCTTATGATTCCAGCCCCGGTGCCTCACGAATAATCAGGTTATCCAGATTCTCGATCCTGGCGCTGAATACCCCGAACGTCTGCTCGGGGTTTTTCTGGCTCGGCACCTGCACAAGCTGCGGCGTGACCCCATAAAAAAAGCAATACAGCGACCGTTCACTGCTGGCCGCCGCCTTGATCTGCTCCAGGAATGCCGTGCGCTTGCGGTAGTTTTCGATGAGCTTTTTGCTCAGGTAGACGTTCACCGAATAAGGCTTCTTGTCGAGCCACACCTTCTTTTCGAAGTCGATGCGAAAACTGCTGGTGTAGTCCTTGATGGTCTTGATCTTGCCCCAGTAAATCAAACCCTGGTTGTCTTGCAGGTATTCGATCTTCTTGAAGAATGCCCAGTAGGTCGCCGCGTGCTCACCGATCTTCAAAGGCATGGCCTTGAGCTTGTCCTTGTCATCGATGTTGGACACGTAGCACTCCACCGGGTGTGCGAATACGCTGGTTTTGTCCGGGATCGAGTCATTGCTGCCAGAAGAGGTGGTAGCGCGGTTTGCGGGCGCTTTCGTCGGCTCCTGAAGGACGCTTCCAGCGGTGCCGACTACCGGCGTTTTAGGCTCGTACAGTCGCCGCGTCAGCACAAATTCCGATGGGAAATTTTCCTCACGCTCGTCGTCATTTTCACCCGTCGCAGGTTTATGGCTGCCGGCATAGCGGCAGCCGTCGATATGCCGCGTGCCGGGTTTGTTCTTGAAGTGCGGCGTGCGCAGGTAGTTGACGTTCTTGGCGTTGAAAGTGCTCAACGCATTGGTGCTATCGAACGCCGCGCGGCAGGCGTCGTTGGGGCACAGGAAGCTGTCCTTGTCGGAATCGAACGCGGTGGTTTCGTCGAAATTCAGGTCTCGTATGTCATAGATCGACACCTTGTCGTCGAGACTCAGGCTGTAGGCCGTGTCGAATTTCATGGGGCTCGGGTCCTTCAGAGGTTTGGCTATTAATAGCCGGATCTTGCGTAAATATCAGCAAGAACCTGCCACGCGTCGCCCGCTCAAGAAACACAGGGTGCCGCCCATGGCCGTGAGTGCGGCCAAGGCAAAGAACATGCTGGTGGGCGCCGCATTGATCAGCAGATAGCCGCAAATCACCGGGCTCATGGCCCCGCCAAACGCGGCCAGGTTCTGTGCCCCGTAATAACTGCCCCGTAGTGCATCCGGCGCGATGGTGTCGATAAACAGGAACTCTGAGGGATAGATGATCATCTCGCCCAAGGTGAACACAAACATCGCCAGGCACCAAGTCAGCAGACTGTGCGCCTGGCTGAAGCCGACCAACCCGACAATAAACAGCAGGGTGCCCAGCACGATCCAATGGCGCAGTTGCTCGCGCTTGAGAAATCGGCCGATTTGGTACTGCATCAAAATCACGGTGATGGCGTTGCAGGCGAGCACCGCAGACAGAATTTTCAGTGCCTGGTCGGGTGTGTAGGCCACCAGCAAAAACTGCGACAGATAAAGGGTGTAGCGCCCATGGACGATGGTGCTCAACAGGCTGCCGCTGGTGAAGAGGATCAGCGTGCGGTCGCTGCGCAAGATGCGCAGGGTGCTGAGGAAACTCTGAGGCTTATGACTGTCGTCGCGCTGGGTCGGCGCAATGCCGATCATCAGGAACAGGCTGCCAAAGGCAATGGCGCTGGCGATCAAAAACGGTGCCCACGGCAATTGGCCGGCAATCACTACGCCCAACATCGGGCCCGTGGCATAGCCGACATTGGTCAGGGTGTAGCGCAGGGAAAACACCTTGGCGCGCTCACCCACCGGCAGGTTTTCGCTGATGATCGCCTTGGAGCCGATCAGGAACAGCGCCGACGCGGCTTCAGTCACAACAAGGGTCAGCGTGGTGAGGTAGAGGTTGCTGGCAAAGGTCAGCAACAAAAAACCGATGGAGCTGGAGAGCATGGCCAGGATCAGCAGTTTGCGCTTTTCCAGGCGATCGATGATGTAGCCGCCATACAACCCCATGAGCGTGGCGATGAACACCGCGACCCCCATCAGCAGGCCGATGTCCTGCTGGTTGAGGCCCAGGCGTGTGCTCAGCCAAAGGGCCAGCAATGGGCTGGTCATTGCACGGCTGACCACGATGGTCACCGAGCAGATCATCAGGCGACGGATTACCAGGGAGTAGGTGGCCACGGTGGGGTGGGCTCCTTGTGATTCTTACCTACACGACTCAGATCACCAGCGAACGCAGATTGAGTGTGGGAGCTGGCTTGCCTGCGATAGCGGAGTAACAGCCAACATTGTTTTAGCTGACCCACCGTTATCGCAGGCAAGCCAGCTCCCACATTCGATGGCGTTATTGGCCAGAGTTGATGGTGATTTTTTCTACCGCACCTTGTTCCAGATCCCACTTCTTCAGGATCTTGCCGTAAGTCCCATCATCAATCATGCCCTGCAACGCCTCACTGATCGCCGTGACCAACTCGGTATTGCTCTTCTCAATCCCAAGCCCGGTGAATTGCTTGGAAATCGCCAGCCCCACCGGCTTGTACTTGCCCTTGTCCAGCGACATCAAATAAGGAATGGTCTCGCTGCCCTGCATCGCCGCATCCAGGCGGTTCTGCTGCAACTGCGCCCGCGCATCCGCCGAGCCTTCGGTGCCGATCACCACGATTGCCGGCTTACCTGCCGCCTCGCAGTTTGCCTTGCTCCAGGCGGTAATTTCCGACGGCCAGGTGGTGCGGCGGCTGGTGCCGACTTTTTTACCGCACAGGTCGGTCAATTCCTTGATCTCTTCACGCTTGGCCAGGGTGTACAGCTGCGGGCCGCTGGTGAAGTAGTCGATGAAGGTCACGGCTTTCTGGCGCTCGGCGGTGTCGGTCATGCCTGACAGCACGATGTCGACGCGCTTGGTGGTCAGGCCGCTGAGCATTTGTTCGAAGCCGGTTTCCTGCCATTTGATCTTCACGCCCAGTCGCTCGGCCAGGGCGTTGCCCAGGTCGAAATCAAAACCGGTGAGTGTGTTGGTGGCCGGGTCCTTGAAGTCCATCGGCGGGTAGTTCGGCACGATGGCCGCGCTGATCTCACCCTTGTCCTTGATGGCTTGCGGCAAGGCCGCGAATACACATGAGGAGGCAATCAGGCCTGCAAGCAAGGTAGGGATAAACATCTTCTTCATGGGGGCGTTCTCGTTAGTTTTTTAGTTAAGTGCGAACGGCAGAAATAAAGCTTTGGGTACGCGGGTTTTGTGGGCTTATTAGAATGTCTTCCGGGCTGCCGGCTTCCACAATCTGGCCGGCGTCCATAAACACCATGCGGTTGGACACTTCGCGAGCGAAGCCCAATTCATGGGTGACCACGATCATGGTCATGCCGGTGGTGGCCAAATCGCGCATCACCGACAACACTTCGCCTACCAGCTCCGGGTCGAGGGCTGATGTGGGTTCGTCAAACAGCATCAACTTGGGGCGCATCGCCAAGGCACGGGCGATTGCCACACGCTGTTGCTGGCCACCGGACAACTCCACCGGGTAAGCATTGCGCTTGTCCGCCAGGCCAACGCGGGCCAGCAGTTCCAGCGCGTCTTCGATGGCTTCCTTGGGCGAGCGCTTGAGCACCTGGCACGGGCCTTCGATGATGTTTTGCAACACGGTCATGTGCGGGAACAAATTGAAACGCTGGAACACCATGCCGGTGGCCAGGCGCTGGCGGGCGATCTGCGCTTCGTTCATCTCGTGCAGCTTGTTGCCGACTACCCGATAACCGACCAGTTCGCCGTCGACCCACAGGCCGCCCTTGTCGATTTTTTCCAGCTGGTTGACGCAACGCAGCAGGGTACTTTTGCCCGAGCCGGACGGGCCGATGATGCACATCACCTCGCCTTGCTCGACCTCGATATTGATGTCACGCAGGGCGTGATACTGGTCGTAATACTTGTTCAGGTTGACAGCCTTGACGATGCTTCTCATGGGGCAAATCTCCTCAACCCAGGCTTACGAACGCTTGCCGGCGCCGCGGGCAAAACGACGCTCGAGGCGGCTTTGACCAAATGAAAGAACAGTCACCACCGCCAGGTACCAGATGCCCGCCACAATCAGCAGCTCCATCACCCGGGCGTTGGCGTAGTAGATGTTTTGCGCGTTGTGCAGCAGTTCCGAGTACTGGATCACACTGGCCAGGCTGGTCATTTTCACCATGCTGATGAACTCGTTGCCTACGGGCGGGATGATCACGCGCATGGCCTGCGGCAGAATGATCCTGCGCAGCGCCTGCAGGCTCGGCATGCCGATGGACTTGGCCGCCTCGTATTGGCCGGTGTCCACCGACAGCAAGCCGGCACGCACCACTTCAGCGGTGTAGGCGCCCTGGTTGATGCTCAAGCCGAGCAGGGCGGCTACGAAGGGCGTCATCAGGTCGACGGTGTCGATGCTGAACAGGCCCGGAATCGCGATCACCGGGAAGATCAACGCCAGGTTGAACCACAGCAACAATTGCAAAATCAGCGGTGTACCGCGAAACAACCAGGTGTAGGTGATGGCCACGTAACGCAGGATCGGGTTGGCCGACATGCGCATGATCGCCGTGATCACGCCGATCACCACGCCCAATGCCATCGCCAGGATCGACATGACGATGGTGTTCACCAGGCCCCAGAGGATGGCTTGCGACGTAAGGAACTGGCCAATGTAGGACCATTCGATCTGGCCATTGGCAAACGCGCGCAACAGCGCAGCCAACACAATCACGATCAACGTGGCAAAAAACATCCGCCCGTAATACCGCCGCGGCACATGCTCGTACTGCGTGATATCGAACTGGTTTTCAGACAACTTGCGCTCGGCTTCCAAGCGCTCGGCCGGGGTTTGATTCATGTTGCCACTCCAAAACTAATGACGCTCTAACCGATGTACACGGTGTTACGGTTGAAACCCGGTCGAATGTGGGAGCTGGCTTGCCTGCGAAAGCGCCGGTGAGCTCACCACACCTACCAGGGCTTAAATCCGAAACCCCTGATAACTCTCAGCCCACTTCTGCTGTTCAGCCAAAGCAGTCTTCAACCGCCCAATCTGCTCCTTCACCCGCTCCGGCGCCGTACCACCCCACCCACTGCGCGCCGCAATCGCCGCCTCCAGGGTCAGGCACTCGCGCACGTCCGGGGTGAGTCGCCCATCCACTTCGGCCAACATCGCCGGTGAGGCTTGCCACAACTCAATCTCATGCTGCTCACAGGCCTGCACCAGCGCGCCGGTAATCTCATGGGCCTCCTTGAACGGCACGCCACGGGTGGCCAACCAATCCGCCACCTCAGTCGCCAAGGTAAAGCCCATCGGTGCCTGGCGTCGTAGCTCCTCTACCTGCACCTTCATGGTCGCCACCATCCCGGCCATCGCCGGCAACACCAGCAGCAAGGTGTCCACACTGTCCAACACGCTGTGCTTGTCTTCACTCAAATCGCGGTTGTACGACAGTGGCAACGACTTGAGCGTCGACATCAGCCCGGTCAGGTTGCCGATCAAACGCCCGGCCTTGCCCCGCGCCAGTTCGGCAATGTCCGGGTTCTTTTTCTGCGGCATGATCGAACTGCCGGTGGCGTAGGCATCGTCTAGCACTACCCAGCGAAACTGGCGCGACGACCACAGGCAAAACTCCTCCGACAGCCGCGAAATATTCACCCCGAGCATGCCCGCCACAAACAGGAACTCCGCCACATGGTCACGGCTGGCGACAGCGTCGATGGAGTTTTCGCATGGCCCGGTGTAGCCCATTTCCTTGGCCGAGTGCTGCGGCTGACGTGCTATCGCCGAACCTGCCATCGCTGCCGCGCCCAACGGCGACAGGGCCGTACGCGCATCCCAATCCACCAGGCGCTGCACATCGCGCAGCATCGACTGCGCGTGAGCCAGCAAATGATGGGCAAACACAATGGGTTGCGCCTGCTGCAAATGGGTGAAGCCCGGGCAGATGCTCTGCACATGTTGCTCGGCCTGTTCAACCAACGCCTGCTGCAGGCCCAACACCTCAGTGGCGATGGTGCGTGCATGGTCACGCAGGAACAGGCGCAGATCATTGGCCGTCTGGTCATTGCGCGAGCGTCCGGCGCGCAACTTGCCGCCCAGGGCACCGATGCGCTCGGTCAATACGCGTTCGATAAAGGTGTGTACGTCCTCGTCATCCAGGGTGGGATGCAGGCGACCGGCGGCGAAATCCTCACCGATACGGTCCAGGGCTTCGAGGGTGCGCAGGGTTTCCGATTCATCCAGCAAACCGGCGCGCTGCAACTCACGGGCATGGGCGCGGGAGCCGGCCAGGTCGTAGGGCGTGAGGCGAAAATAGCGCTCAGGGCAACGCGACAACGCGGCCAACGCCGCAGACGGACCGGTCTTGAAACGAGCGCCCCAAAGGCGGTCGGTGGGCTGGGACATGGGTGTTCCTCACGCTTGTTTTTAGAAGAGTCGGAGGCAGTTTCAACAGAAGTTTATCGGTGTAGAACCGACGTCTGACGCGCCGTATTCAAGGTTGCCAAGGGCGGATGTTTATGTTCATTATCGCCGCCTGGCTATGTTCAAGGATTGGGTTCAAGCCTGTTGAATATGGCACTCGAGGTCAACGCGCATTATGGAAACCCCACTTTCCACTTCTGGAAACCTGCCGCCAAAACCCGGCACACGAGCGCCGCTGCAACTGAGCGGGCTGGACTTTAAATTGTTGCGGGTATTTATGGCCGTGGTCGAAGCCGGCGGCTTCAGTGCCGCGCAAAACGAGCTGAACGTGGGCCTGGCGGCCATCAGCAAACAGATCTCCGATCTCGAGATTCGCATCGGCATGCGCCTGTGCACACGGGGCCGCGAAGGGTTCGGGCTGACCGAAGAAGGCAAGTTGGTGTATCAAGCATCCATCGAGTTATTTACCTCGGTGGACAGTTTTCGCGACAAGCTTAGTTCGGCGCAGAATGAACTCATCGGCGACCTGAGTGTGGGCGTTATCGATAACACCGTCTCCGACGTTAGTTCCCCACTGATTACCGCCCTGGGCAACTTACATCGCCAATCGCCAAAAATAAGATTGCGCCTACACGCCTCGCAATTGGACGAAGTTGAACGTGGGGTAGTGGAAGGGCGACTGGTCGCCGGCATCGTCCCGGTGTACCAACGCCGTGAAGAATTCGACTACTTCCCACTCTACGAAGAAAAGGCCCACGCCTACTGCGCCGTAGGGCATCCCTTGTTCACTGCGAGCGACATCACCCCCGACGCTCTTCGCCAATACGAAGTGGTCAACCATCGGTATGCGATCCATCGCGACAAGGCCAACTTCGTCAGCCACGACAGCCAGTCCGCCTCGGCTTCACAAGTGGAAGCCGTCGCCATCCTGATCCTCACCGGCCGCTTCCTGGGCTTTCTGCCAGAACACTACGCCACGCCACTGGTAAGGGAAGGGCGCCTGCGCGCACTGTGCCCAGAGCAGGTTCATTTAAGCACCGCGTTCAACCTGATCCTGCGCCACAACGCGCCGAGAAGCCCGATGGTAAAAGCCTTCGCCACAGCGCTGGGTGTAGACTTGAAGACGTCGGCCTAAGCCTCAACAAAGCTCAAATGTGGGAGCTGTCGAGCCCCAGCGAGGCTGCGAAGGGATCGCCTCGGTCTCCCGCCAACCCCACCCACCCGCATCACCGCTGCAACCGAGCCCGCTTTTTCTTCTTCGCATGAAAATGCCGAAAATGCGCATCCTGCGCCGCCGCCAACAACTCCCGATCCCCACGCGTATCGCCCCAGGCCCTGAGCCGATACTCCCCCAGGTCCCCATACACCGCCTCAAGCCGCAGCACCTTATTCTCACAACGGCAATTATTCCCGGTGAGCTTGCCGGTCAGCACCCCATCCACCACCTCAAGCTCAGTACCGATCAAGCGGATGCCAAGCCGGTCGGCAAACGGCTGCAACACCAACGCCGGCGACGCCGAACACAGCGTCACCACCGCCCCGGACTTCACCTCATCCGCTACCGACTGCAAACCGCTCGGGCGCATCAACTTGCTCCAGCGCGCCTGGCAATATTCCTGCGCTTGCTGCTGAACCCAAGCCTTCTCCACCCCGGTCATAAAGGTGCGAATCAACTGCGCCTTCAACTCATCCCGGCTGATCTGCCGCACCAAAAACCGCAGCCCCGGCAGCGCCAGCTTGACCATCCGGCCATAAAACTCGCCGGGGCCAAAGGCAAACTTGAGGAAGGGCACGAAACTGTCGTGGTGGGTGAGGGTGCCGTCGAAGTCAAAGACGGAAAGTACTTTGGCGTCTGCGGGGCCGGCTTCGAGCATGTCTGGGTTCACGGGTTGGCCTCGATCCTATCTGATAGTTTTCAAGCGGGCATCAGCTGTGACAGCAGGAGTCTACTCCCGTGCCAATCTTCCGATCTTGGCGTAAAGCTCTTCGGTGAAAGCTTCCCGAGCGCTTGACCGGTGACAACGCTGATGGCAATTGGGGCACTAGGCTACAGCATTGGGGGGGCGATCCGAACCCTTCCGGGCCAGGTGCTTGAGGTGATGTACTTCAAGAAATGGCAAATGCCTTTTTTACCGACGAAAAAAAGCCCTGAACATGCCAGGGCTTCCTTTAGTGCTTAGTCCGAATCAATCCCAGCTCAGCGCGCCGCCGGTCTGATACTCGATCACACGGGTCTCGAAGAAGTTTTTCTCTTTCTTCAAGTCCATGATCTCGCTCA